>DYNA01000042.1 GCA_020721325.1 Paludibacter propionicigenes | reverse complement strand
AATTTTGCCGATTTCAATTCAATAACTCCAATTGCCTGATTATTTTTTATGATAGCTCCATCGGCTTTTTTGCTGTCGGTTTGATTTTTAAACTCGGTGGTGAGATTATAATTTTCATTCGGATTTATCGTATATCCCAGAACATCAACAAATAACTCTCTCAAAAAACCTTCTTGATAGTTTTCTTCCTTCAATTGCACGATGTTTGTAAGCCTCAAAAGGTCTTTAAAATAGTGATTGAAAGTAGCATAAGCTTGCGAAACGAGGGTTTCGTCAAAGGTTTTAAGATGTTTATTTACAACCGATTTCTGAAAAAGTGGCATATTTTTTCTTTTTATAATTTTTACGGCTCAAAATTAATCATTTTATTTAAAAATTATCGTAAAATTTTTAAAGTTCATTTTCTTCATAAAAAAATAAATATATACTTTTGTAAAAAAAACAAAATATTAGAAAAAAAATAAAAATGATAAATAATTATAATTTTGTAGTAATCGAAGGAAACATTGGAGCCGGAAAAACATCACTCACAAAGCAAATTGCCCAAGATTTGAATGCCAAAGTTATTTTTGAACAATTTGCCGAAAATCCGTTTTTACCCAAGTTTTACCAAGACTCCGAAAAATATTCTTTTCCCTTAGAACTTTCGTTTTTAGCCGACCGCTACCATCAATTAAAAGCCGAACTTTCCAGCGATATGTTCAAAAATTTTGTTATAGCCGATTATTACTTTACCAAGTCGCTTATTTTTTCCAAAAATACACTCCAAGACGATGAGTACAAACTCTATAGACGAATTTTTAACATTATTTACAATTCACTTCCCAAACCCGATTTGTATGTTTATTTATACCTTTCGGTAGAAAATTTACAAAAAAATATTAAAAAAAGAGGGCGCGATTACGAACAAAATATTTCTAACGAATATCTTGAAAAAATACAAAACGGGTATTTTTCCTATTTCAAACAAGAAAAAGAAGGTACATTTTTAGTTATCGACACCAATGAAATTGATTTTGTAAATAACCCCGAAGATTACAAAAAAATTACAAACACCATTTTTCAAAACCAATATTCAAAAGGAATCCACCGTGTAATTTTGTAATTTTTTACATTTTTTTAAAAAGATTAAATAAACATTACCCCTTTTTATTCATTTTTTAAAGATTTTTTGCAAAAAAATAATTTTAATGAATTATCTTTGCCAATTAAATTAAATTTTAAGTTGCAATAAAAATGGAACAAAATAAAGTAATTGCCGGAAAATTGCTAAGCCAAATCAACTCCCCTTCCGACCTGAAAAAACTCTCGGAAGACCAATTAATCGAACTCAGTCAAGAGCTTAGACAATTTATCATCGACATTGTTTCAAACAATCCCGGACATTTCGGTGCCAGCTTGGGCGTGGTGGAACTCACTGTTGCACTGCATTATGCCTACAACACACCTTACGATTTATTGGTTTGGGACGTTGGGCATCAAGCCTACGGACACAAAATTTTGACCGGAAGACGCGACAATTTTCACACCAACCGCACCTACAAAGGCGTGAGCGGTTTCCCGCTTCGCAGCGAAAGCCCTTTCGATGCCTTTGGCGTTGGACATTCCTCCACTTCCATTTCGGCGGCACTCGGCATGTCGGTGGCGGCAAAATTGAAAAAAGAAAAAGAGCGCAAAGTGGTTGCCATCATTGGCGATGGCTCAATGACTGCCGGTTTGGCTTTTGAAGGACTCAACAACGCAGGAATTCAAAATTCCGATTTATTGGTTATTTTGAACGACAACAATATGGCTATCGACCCCAATGTAGGCGCATTGAGCGAATATTTAACCGATATAACCACCTCAAAATCATACAATCGGCTTAAAGAAGAAGTTTGGAATTTTTTAGGAAAAATTAAAAAATTCGGACCCAATACACAAGCTTTGATTTCAAAAATAGACAATGGCATAAAATCCATCATTTTGAAAAAAAGCAATATGTTTGAATCCTTAAATTTCAGATATTTCGGTCCCATCGACGGACATGATGTGGTTTACTTGTCTAAAATATTAAAAGATTTGCAAGACATTCCCGGACCGAAACTGTTGCACGTAAAAACACAAAAAGGAAAAGGGTTCAGACCCGCCGAATTAGACCAAACCGCTTGGCACGCAGCCGGACCGTTCAATAAATTAACCGGTGAAAAAATAGTAAAAATTTCTACCGAACCTCAAGCCCCGCGTTTCCAAGATGTTTTTGGACTTACTTTGGTAGAATTAGCCGAAAAAAATGAAAAAATTGTGGGCATTACCCCCGCCATGCCCAGCGGAAGTTCACTCAATATTATGATGGAAAAAATGCCCGAACGCGCTTTTGACGTGGGCATTGCCGAGCAACACGCCGTTACTTTTTCAGCCGGATTGGCTACTCAAGGACTTATTCCGTTTTGCAATATTTATTCAACTTTTATGCAAAGAGCTTATGACCAAGTGATTCACGATGTTGCCTTACAAAAACTCGATGTGGTTTTTTGCTTAGACCGCGGCGGCTTTGTTGGCGACGACGGTGCCACACATCACGGATTCTTTGACCTTGCTTACATGCGAATTGTCCCAAACATGATAGTTTCTGCACCTATGAACGAAGAAGAGCTTAGAAATCTGATGTTTACAGCCCAATTGGGGGGGAAAGGTGCTTTCTCGATACGCTACCCGCGCGGAAAAGGCGTCATGCCCGATTGGCAAAAACCGATGAAAGAAATTAAAATCGGTAAAGGTAGAAAAATAGCTGACGGAAATCATTGCGCCGTTTTATCCATCGGCACAACCGGAAATACAGTTGTAGAAGCCCAAAAACAGTTCAATCAACTCGGTATCAGTGTTGCACATTACGACATGCGTTTTGTTAAACCCTTAGACGAAAGCATTTTGCAAGAAGTTTTTGAACGATACGACAAAATTATAACCATAGAAGACGGCGTAATTATGGGCGGCTTTGGAAGTGCCGTTTGCGAATGGGCTGCCAACCACCAATGCCACGCTCAAATTGTGCGATTGGGCATTCCCGATGTTTTTATGGAACACGGCACTCAAAACCAACTCTACCGCGATGCCGGATACGACTTAAACGGATTGTTGAATACAGTTAAGCAATTGGTTTTAAATAAGCAAGTTAAAAGCGCGTAATTTATTTTAAAAAATTGGCAGCAAAACTTTTTATACACGAATTTTTACAACAATCGGAATTTATTCCCGTTGTAGATGTACGCTCTCCGGCAGAATTTGAAACCGGACACATTGTTGGCGCGCAAAATATACCGCTTTTTAGCAACGAAGAACGAGCGATTATTGGCACAATTTACAAAAAACAAGGCAAAACACAAGCCATTTTAGAAGGTTTATCGATAGTTGGAACAAAATTAGCCGATTTTTCGCGCAAAGCCTTAAAAATAGCCAAAGACAACAAACTGCTTGTTTATTGCTGGCGCGGCGGAATGCGAAGTGCATCAATGGCTTGGCTGTTTGAAAAAGTAGGAATAGAAACTTTTACTTTAGATGGAGGTTATAAAGCTTATAGAAATGAAGTTATTACAAGTTTTGATAAAATAAACAATTTAGTTGTTGTAGGAGGTTATACCGGTTCGGGAAAAACAGATATTTTAATCCAAATAAAAAATCTAAATCAGCAAGTTATTGATTTAGAGAAAATTGCATCACACAAAGGCTCTACTTTCGGAGCTTTAGGACAAGCCGAAAAACAACCCTCATCGGAGCATTTTTCCAATTTATTATTTACCGAATTGCAAAAATTTGACTTCTCAAAACCCATTTGGGTAGAAGATGAAAGCAAACGAATAGGAACAATTCATCAGCCCGATAATTTTTTTGAAAAGCTAAGAGATGCCTTTCTTATTAAAGTAAATTTGAGTTTAGAAAATAGAATTAAAAGATTACTAACTGATTACGGAAATTTTGAAAAAGAATTACTCATCGAAGCCATCGAACGAATATCGAAACGCTTAGGAAACGAATTTGCAAAAAAAGCCATTGAAGCCATTGAGCAAAACGACTTAGAAACAGCCATAGCCATCAGTTTGCATTACTACGACAAAACTTATGCTTTCGGACTTTCAAAACGAAACAACGAAAATGTTTATGAATTGGATTTGAACAACTTACAAGAAACACGCTGGGGACAAAAAACAATTGATTTTTATTACAATTTAAAAAAATAATTTTACAAAAAAGTTCTTTTTTACAAAAATAAAAAAAACATTTGCACGATAAAAAAAAAATCTTTAATTTGCACCTATTAAAAATAAGTTGTTTTTTTGATAAAAAAAATAAAAATTTAATAACAAAAACCCAAAAATACAATCAATTATGAGTGAAAAAATTACTATCGAAACCTTTGGAAACATTACAAAAGAAGAAAATATTGTTTCGTTGGAAAATAATATTCGCAAAGGAACACTTGTTTTGGAACAAATTGAATCTTATCCGGGCTATCACCACGAAAGCCCCGAAAACAAAGAAATAGGTCATATTTTTTTGGTTCTCGAAACACCCGTTGAAGTGATGGATTTAATGCGCATGTCGAAAAAAATTGAACGACTCTTTGAACGAAAATTCGATGCCGTTGTGGGAAATTTAATTTTCGACAATAAAAATTTTCCGTGCATTCGCGTTCGTAATTTACAAGATTACAATGAAATAGAAGAATTGCAATCGTGGTTTTTCGATGCAGGCTTGCGGTTTGCACGCAACAGAAAAGTAAACACCAAAGCCATTATCAAACTCAAAAAACCATTTTACATTGAAGAAATTCAGCCCGACATTTATCACGATTTGAACGACCCAAAACATTGGTATTTGCGCGTTGAAAACGAAATGCCTTGGAATTTATTCAAAAAAATAACTCAAATGGTTAAAAACAATTTATCGGATTTGAATTTTGATGCCGCCACTGCCGGAATTTATCGCAAATTTGGCTTCATTGATGCCGTTAGACTCTACACGACCGAAAACGATACTCAAAAACTTGCCAAAATTCTCGAAACGTACAATATGGTTTGTAAAAAATTTGTTTAAAAATAAAACTACAAATTGCTCAAAATGGATTTTTTTAACTTTTCTAAAAGTAAAAAAAGTCCATTTTTTATTTCAAAAAAAACAATATGAAAAAAACGGCATTTATATTGATTGCAATTCTTTTTTTGCAGATTCCAAAACTAAAATCACAGAACTTGAATATTCCGCTTCAAAAGGATTTCCAAACCAAAATTGAATACGAATTGGTTAAAAGTTCTTCGGCATATTTTACAAGTTTTTTACCTTACAATCAGCATTTTATCAAACAAATCCATGCCGATTCTATTTTATATTTTCAGCACAATGATTTTGTTGATTCTCGTAGAAAACCCAACATTTGGAAAAAATTTGCATCGGAAAATTTAGTCGATATTTCAAACAACGATTTTCGATTCATCATTAATCCTTTGTTTCATTTTTCGGAAGATTATGATTTGAAAAATAACCAAAAACTTGGAACAAACTGGTTTAGCGTAAACACACGCGGCGTAGAAGCCAAAGGAAATTTAGGTTCAAAATTTTCATTTTATACTTATTTTTATGAAAATCAGGCATTTTTTGTTGATTACTTAAACCAATTTTCCAACCAATATTTAGTGGTTCCGGGTCAGGGAACACGCAAAAATTTTCAAACCAACGGACACGATTACGCCATTGCCGCCGGATATTTATCGTTTTCGCCCGCAGATTTTGTCAATTTACAACTGGGGCAAGGAAAAAATTTTATCGGAAATGGCTACCGCTCACTTTTACTTTCCGACAATGCCATCGTTTATCCCTATTTCAAAGCCCATTTTCAATTCAAAAAATGGCAATACATTGCGCTTTTCACTCAGCACCAAGCGCACTATACAAATTATTTAGATTATCGTTATCGCTGGGGCGGTTCTTTTCAATATTTGTCGTTTTTGCCACACAAAAACATTGAAATTTCGGTTTTTGAAGGACTAATCAGTCAAATTTCAGACTCAAGTTCGCTTACAAAATACAATTTTAATTATTTCAATCCCATTATTTTTTCACGCACTTTGCAATATGGTTTCGATGATGAAAACAACGTTCTTTTAGGTTTAAATCTGAAAATCAATTTCTTACAAAAATTTCAATTCTACAGCCAGTTCATGCTCGACAATTTGAAAAAACAAAGCAAAACAAAAATTCCTTCAAACAGTTGGGCAATGCAATTGGGCTGGAAATGTTTTAATGTTTTTGACTTCATCAAAAATTTAGATAACCACAGATTATATGCTCAGTTTGAATACAATAGCGTTTCGCCCTATTCTTATCAAAGTTATCACGCATGGCAAAATTATTCGCATTTAAATCAGCCCTTAGCTCACCCTTTGGGAGCAAATTTTAACGAATGGTTAGGAATTTTAGAATACCAATTTCAATCGCTGGCGTTGAAAATAATGTATTCGAGAGCCACAAAAGGATTGAATTTCAATGATTTGAATTATGGAAGTGATATTTTCGTTGCCACAGAAATTTTCGATTTTGATGAAAACCCATTTTCGGGCGAAATAACTCAAGGATTAAAAACAATTATAGAAAATAAAATGGCAAAAATTTCGTTCTTATTGAATCCAAATACAAATTTTCAAGTATTTGCTGAATACCGATTTCGGAAATTTCAAAATTCTGAAATTTCAACCAAAACAAACTTTATCAGTTTTGGCATAAAAACCGATTTGCAAACCATTTATTCCGATTTTTAAAAAAACGTGCAAAATCAAAAACAAACCATCAAGCTCATTTTACTTATTTTTGCTATTTTGATTGGAGCATTTTCGCTTTATTTTACCAATGGGCTTGTAAAAGACTTAAAATCAGAAGAAAAGAAAAAAATTGCTCTTTGGGCAAAAGCTTTTCAAGAACTTCAAAATGCTGATTTTGACCAAGATATTACACTTTTGAGTGGTATTTTGTCTGATAATACTACTGTGCCGGTTATTTTGGTAGATGGAAATGGAGAAATTATTTCTACATTAAATATCGATTCTACTAAATTGCAAAATAAGAAGTACTTAGGGCGTTTACTTGAACAAATGCGCGAAGCCTATCCGCCCATTGAAATTCATTTGCCGCAAAATCAAAAAAATTATGTTTACTACAAGCAATCCACTCTTTTGAACAAACTATTTTATTATCCGTTTATTCAAGTTGCCATTATTTCGCTGTTTATTTTAGTTGCCTATTTAGCTTTTAGTGCATCGAAACGTGCTGAGCAAGACAGAGTTTGGGTAGGAATGTCGCGCGAAACGGCTCACCAACTCGGAACACCCATTTCATCGCTTTTGGCTTGGATTGAATTGCTTAAACTTAGAATTTCGGAAGACAGCCTTTTGCAAGAAGCCGAAAAAGATGTTTTGAGATTAAAAAAAATTAGCCAACGTTTTTCAAAAATAGGCTCTGTACCCGAATTAAAATTAGCCGATTTAAACCATGTTCTCTCCGATGTGGTTGAATATCTTAAAGTTCGCTCGCCACGTAAAATTATTTACACCTTTTACCCCAACGAAGACGACGAAATTTTTGCTCCCATCAACATCGAACTTTTTGAATGGGTTATCGAAAACCTTTGCAAAAATGCCATCGATGCCATGTCGGGGCTTGGAAACATTGATATTACTGTAACAAATCACATTCAAATTGTATATATAGACGTAAGCGACACCGGAAAAGGCATTCACAAACGAGCTTACAAAACCATTTTTCAGCCCGGATACACTACCAAAAAACGCGGCTGGGGATTGGGATTATCCCTTACCAAGCGAATTATTGAAGAATACCACAAAGGCAGCATTTTTGTTAAAGAATCGGAATTAGGAAAAGGAACTACTTTTAGAATTGTTTTAAATAAACTGCAAAATGTAAAAGTAAATGAGGAAGTTACATAAATTTTACTTTTTTTTAGAAAATAAAATTATTTTTTGATTTTAACATTTCGGGATTGATTTCAAAAATGGCTCTAATTTCTTTTATTTCTTTGAGCTTTTTACGAAGAGCCACTAATTCCTCACTGTCAATGGATTCTATTTTAAAAAAGAAATCGATAGGACTTTGTTCTTTGACTAAATAGCCGTTTTCGGTTTTATTGGAAATTAAAGTGTATTGAATTTCTTTTCGGGTGTCGAAAAAATAAAAACGTTCAAATTTACACTCCAAATTCAGTTTTGAATCTAAAATCTCTAAAGGAGATGTTTTTTTTAGTTCAACGTCTAAATATTTGTTAATGAGCCAACTAAGTGTATAGTCATTTTCTGAACACGCCAAAGCCAACAGCTTAAATTCAAAAGGCTGTGCCTCTAATTGAAGTTTTATTTTTTTTGTATTTTTCAAAATTTATTTAAGAAAAAAAAATTATAATTCGTCCAAATCGAGCAAAGTAGCTTTAGAGGCTGACTGTTCGGCTTCTTTTTTTGAGCGACCCTCGCCGGTGCTGTACGTTTTTTTATCGATGCTCACCATAGAAATAAAAAAGTTTTCTTGATACGGGTCTTGGTCTGTATAAAATTCAAGCTCTTTTTTTTGTTTTTGACACCATTCGAGCAATTGACTCTTGTAATTGGTATCTTCGGTGGTAAGCTTAATTACGTCAATGTGCTTTCCTACAATGCGTTTGAGAATAAATTTTTGAGTACGCCGATAGCCTATGTCTAAATAAATAGCTCCCAAAAGTGCTTCAAACGCATCGCCGTACAAATTCTTTTTGCCCAAAGTAGCTTGCGCACGCGATTTTACCAATTTATCAATGTGCATTAAAACGGCTAAATTGCTGAGTTTTTCGCCATTTACAATTCGCGAACGCATTTGAGTTAAAAATCCCTCGTCTTTGTCGGGGTATTTTTTAAACAAGTAAGCCGCTATCACTGAACCTAATATGGCATCGCCCAAATATTCTAAACGTTCGTTGTTCAGATGTTTGCCGTCGGTTGCTTTGAGAGATGACGATTTATGAATAAAAGCTTGTTCGTAATTGGATATTTTACGAGGTAAAAAATGTAGAATTTTAACTAATTCGATATAAAATTCTTTCTTTCTTGAAAATAAATATTTAAAAACAGAAAAAAATCTGAGCATTGAAAATATTAAGATTTGTATTTACAAAAAGAATAAGCTCGATAAAAAAATTGTTTTAATTTTTCACAAAAATAAATAAAATTATTTTTTTTAAGTAAAATTTTTTATCAAATAAAAGAGCTTTTTTAAAAAAGTTTTAAATAATAAACCTTATAATTAATTGATTATTAACTTTCCGAAAGTCTTTCGGCTTTCGAAAAGTTAAATTTTTTGTTCACCTTGTTTTTTTGTAAAAAAAATAAAAGTACGTTTTTATTTTAATTTTTTAAAAATCAAAGATACGTTATGACCGCCAAATCCGAAATTATTGTTCAAAAACGAATTAATTTCTCTTTTTTTAGCTACGTGAGGCGTTAAATCGAGTTTTGGATTGATTTGCGGGTCTAAATTATCTAAATTGATGGTTGGAGGAACAATTCCGAGTTGCATGGCGCAAATGCCGGCAATGGTTTCAATAGCTCCGGCTGCACCGAGCAAGTGTCCGGTCATGGATTTGGTGGAGCTGATACTTAGTTTGTAAGCATGTTCGCCAAAAACGCGCTCAATAGCCTGAGTTTCAGACAAATCGCCAAGCGGCGTAGAAGTTCCATGCGTATTGATGTAGTCGAGGTCTTCGGGTTTCATTCCGGCGTCTTCTAAGGCTAAAGCCATTACGCGGGCTGCGCCGTCTCCTTCGGGGTGTGGAGCAGTTAAGTGATAGGCATCGGCAGTGAGTGCTGCGCCCACCATTTCGGCGTAAATTTTTGCTCCTCTGGCTTTTGCGTGTTCGTATTCTTCCAAAATGATGGCACCGGCACCGTCTCCCATCACAAATCCGTCTCTGCCTGCGTCAAATGGGCGCGAAGCGGCTTGCGGGTTGTCGTTGCGAGTGGAAATGGCTTTCATGGCATTGAATCCGCCCACTCCGGCTTCGGAAACTGCCGATTCGGAGCCTCCGGTAAGAACTACATCTACTTTGCCGAAACGAATGTAATTAAAAGCATCGGCTATGGCGTTGGTTGAAGAAGCACATGCCGAAACGGTGGCATAATTCGGACCTTTGAAACCATATTTGATGGATAAATGTCCGGCAGCTATGTCGGCAATCATTTTTGGAATAAAAAAGGGAGAAAAACGTGGGGTAAAATCGCCTTTTGCAAATTCTTTGATTTCTTCGGTAAACGAAAACAAGCCTCCAATGCCTGAACCCCAGATAACGCCGGCACGGTTTAGATTTATTTTTTCTAAATCCAAACCCGAATCTTTTATAGCTTCATCGGCGGCTACCATAGCATATTGAGCATAAGGGTCTAACCTTTTGGATTCCTTCTTTGGCATGAAATCATCAATATTGAAATTCTTCAATTCACATGCAAAAGTCGTTTTAAATTTTTCGCAGTTAAAATTTTTTATTGGGGCGGCACCACTTACGCCTTTTATTAAATTTTCCCAATACTCTTGAACGTTATTTCCTATCGGTGTCAGTGCACCAAGACCGGTTACAACTACGCGCCTCAATTCCATATTTTTTATAATATTAGTTTCTTAATTAATTTTTTTTTAAAAAATTTCAAAATACATTTTTTTTTATTCAAAAAAGAAAGAAATGAACAAATTATTGTATTTTGAATGGACAAAAATATAATTTTTTTCTGTTTTTTACAAGTCTGTAAAAGTTTTGATTCTTTTTATCGAAATAAAAAAACGTATTTACTTAAAAAAAACTACCCGAAAGCGGTTGCATTCAGGTAGTACAAATATTTTTCTAAAAATAAATTTTTGGAAAAATATATTTTCTTAAAGTCTTAATGGCTTCGAGTTTTTTTAAATTCTTGCTTCAATGTATTTGATAGCATCAGCTACGGTGCTGATTTTTTCGGCATCGTGGTCAGGAATTGTAAGACTGAATTCTTTTTCAAGTTCCATGATTAATTCTACTGTATCTAATGAATCAGCTCCTAAATCGTTGGTAAAACTTGCATCAGCTACAACTTCGCTTTCATCAACACCTAATTTTTCAACAATAATAGATTTTACTCTTGTACTAACGTCAGACATAACTTCTAATTTTAAATTTTTTATGTTTTATTTTATTTATTTTTCAGATTGCAAAGAAATATATTTCGCTGCTAAAAAAAAAATAAATTACTACAATTTCGTATTAATTTTATTTGCTGGGTATAAAAAATGTATTTCAATATCCTTCTTTATTTTTTTTAAAATTCTAATAAACAATAAAATAAATAGATTTCTCTCTTTATTATTAAATTCATTATTATAGTTTAAATTTTGTTAATTTCTTAAAAAAAATATTTTTATAAGCTAAAAAAAGCTACTTTGTATTTCACGAATTGCTTTTTTTATATTTTCCTTTTACAATAAAAAAAAATTACTCCTTTTTTAATTCTTTTTTTTGTGCCAAAATACTCAAAACACCATAACGAAGTTTTGGATTGGAATGGTCAAAAGCAACGGCTTTGCGAATGCTTTTGTAAAGCCGATTGCCTTCGTAATGCTTTTCATTCAATATTTGAAAATTTTGCTGAATTTGCTCAGAAATTTCCCAACCAAAGGCGGAAGGCTCGGTGAGCGTGGCGCGGGTGTGAATGTCGGAAATGAGCAAAAATAAACCATTTTTTTTTAAACATCTGTGGATTTCTGTCAAAGTTTTGTTTATATTTTGAACATGGTCGAGGGAATTGAACGATGAAATGATGTCGAAATAGTCATTTTCAAAAGGAATTTGTTCCGAAAAACCTTTGACATACGTCATTTTGTGCTTTTTTTCATTGAGGTTTAAATATTTTTCAGCCAAAGGGTCTAAACCTACGCGTTCTTGTGCGTTTGCAGCCCATTCGAGGCTACCGCGCGGTCCGCAACCGATGTCGAGAATTTTTTTTCCCGTATAAAATTCTTCCGACAGATTGAAATGTTTTGTAAAAAATTCTTTGTAATGGTGGTTTGTAAAGTCTTTTTCTTGCCATTTTTTTATTTGCCAATATAAAAATTCAAACCGCAATTTTATTTTTTCTTTGTCGAAAAAAAAATGGAAAAAACGGGATAAAAAAGTATAAAGTTTTAAAAAAAAAGAATTTCTCATGGGTGTAATTCATTTTCAAAATTAAAATATCACTAAAATTGAAAATAAATAAACTCCTGTTGTTCGCCGCCAAACCAAAGGATAACGAAAATGATGAGGTAATAAAAACTCCAGCGTAAATAAACCGGCATTTTTAAATGTTCCAGTGCATATTCTTTATCTCTTCCCAACCACTCGATGAGAACAAAAAGGAAAATAAAAAGCATCGTTTTTGCCGGTAAATAATTCGGCATGGCAAAAAGCGTGGCGGAGAACATTTGTTTAAGATATAAAACGGCTTCCGTAACGTTGGCAGCTCTAAAAAATACCCAAGCTATTATGGTTAAGAAAAAAGTTAAACCGATTTGAAAGACTTCTCGCAAATTGGGTAAATATTTTCCTTTGGCTGCAACATCAAGATTTACCCTATTTTTTTTCGCTAAAAGCAAAGGTAAAAAATAAATGGCATTCAAAGCTCCCCAAATCATAAAAGTCCAGTTCGCTCCGTGCCAAAAGCCACTGACAATGAAAATGATAAAGGTGTTTCGCACTTTCATAAGCGTTCCGCCCTTGCTACCGCCCAATGGAATGTACAAATAATCTCTAAACCAAGTAGATAGCGAAATGTGCCAGCGACGCCAAAATTCGGCTATGTCGCGCGAAAAGTAAGGGAAAGCAAAGTTTTTCATCAAACTAAAGCCAAATAAACGCGAAGTTCCGATGGCTATGTCGGAATAGCCTGAAAAATCGCCATAAATTTGAAATGCAAAGAAAACCGCGCCTATCACCAACATGCTGCCGTTGAGATTTTCGTAATTGGCAAACACATCGCTTACCACTTTTGCGGCATTGTCGGCTATCACAATTTTCTTGAATAAACCCCACAAAATCTGGCGCATTCCGTTTACCGCATTGGCGTAATCGAAGGTTCGTTTTTGGTAAAACTGTGGTAATAAATTAGTTGCACGTTCAATAGGTCCGGCTACCAATTGCGGGAAAAAGGTAACGAAAGCAAAAAACGCGACAATATCGGTTGTAGGTTCCAATTTTCGTTTGTAAACATCGATGGAATAACTCATGGTTTGGAAAGTATAAAAACTAATCCCTACCGGAAGTATAATATTTAAACTACTCACACTTAATTGTTTACCAAAAAGTGTAAAGGCTTCAACAAAGTTATCGACAAAGAAATTGTAATATTTAAAAAAGCCCAGAAAACCTAAATTTACCAGAATACTTACGAGCAATAAAACCTTTCTTTTTTTCTGACTGTTTTCATTTTTAAGTGCAAAACCAACAAAATAATCAACAAACGAACTAAAAACAATCAGCGATAAAAACCGCCAATCCCACCAGCCATAAAATATATAGCTTACAACGAGTAGAAAGAAATTTTGTAATTTCAAATTTCTTTGAAACACAAACCAATAAAGTAAAAAAACTATTGGTAAAAAAATGGCAAATTCGATGGAGTTAAAAAGCATTTTATTTAAAATTTATTTAAGTTTTTCAATAAGTTTTCTTGTAAAAATATCCGCCCCTTTTTTGTTAAAATGAATAGGGTCGTAATAATATTTTGTATTTTGCGAAATTGTATCTTCCAGCATATCAATTATTTGAATGTTTGAATTTTTGCATTCGTCTTGCGTAAATTTTACAATTTCTTTCCAATTTTTATTGGCATGTAGTTCGCTGTAAAAAACAGGCGAAAATATAAAATATGTTTGTTTTATTTTGTATTTTTTTATCAAAAAAATTATTTCATTGAAATATTTACTTGTTTTAAGCGAATCAATACCATAATTTTTAATTGGTTTAACATTTTTAACCAACGCTGGTGGATTAAGCCATTCCCAATTCAATGGTTCAAAACCCAAATTATTTAAAGAATCTTTTTTGGTATTTTTAATCTCATCTAAAATTTGATGTCTGTAAAGAAAATAACCGTAAGGTTTAAAATATTTGATGTGTCTGAATTGATAGATTTCATTATAAATTCGTGAATTTTTATGAATAAAAGGCAACATTCGGTACGGAGCCGAGATTCTATCGCGAAAATTGAAAGCGAAAATGTCTAAATTGACAATTAAAATCTCCGGTGGTTTGTTTTTGAGTAAATAATCGTGCAAAAAACGCGGATAATTGCTTAATGAAACCCCAAGTTCGGCAAAATTATAGCATGTTTTGCTCAAATTTTGAGAAATCATAGGTGCGTTATAGCCTCTCAAAGCTCTTGAGCTACCTAAAATAACAATTTTGGCATTTGTGCCGCCTTCAAAAAATAACTTCCATTTTTCAGAAATTGAATTTTCAGTTGTTCGATATTTTTCGGGCAACAAATATCCAAATAGGAAAAAAAATAAAAAAATTAGTGGTATAAAAAAAAATAATAATTTGGCTAAAATTTTATACAAATTATTTTTATTAGTTTTGGTTGGAATCATTTTTTAGTTTAATATTTTTTTCTACAATAATGCTCAAGTTATCAGCTATATAAAAAGAAATGATTTCACTTCCTTTTAAATTCAAATGGGTATAATTATAAAAATATTTTTTATCGTTACAAATCTGATGCTCACTTAAATTAAGCAATTCAAAATTGTTTTTTTTACATAATTTTTTAACAAAATCAATTGCTTCGCTGTAATTTTTTAAACTCTCCAAATAATTTATGTATAAAGGAGAAATCACTATAACAACTTTTGTTTTTGCTGAATTCTTCTTAATAACTTCCAAACTTTGCTTCAAATGAAGCGAATCAATATTCAAAATACTTGATTTCTTTTTAAAATCATCGCCGCCTCTCCACTCTAAATCTTGTGGCTCAAAACCAAATTGCTCTTTTTTTCGAGGGTTTGGATTTTGTAATAAGTTAAAATAATCATTCTTGTATTGGTAAAAACCATAAGGTTTAAAATACTTAACGTATTCTAATTGAGTAAGTTCATTGAGCATAGCCGACTGTTTGGTTAAACTTGGGAAAAGCCAAAAAATTCCACCAAAAGTATCATCGTGAGCTAAGCCAAAAATATCTATTCCAACAATAAGAATTTCGGGCGGTTTGTTTTTCAATAAATAATCGCTGAAAAGTCGAGAATAATTTAAAAATGGTAAACCGACATTAGAAAAATTGTGGCATTTTTTATCTAATTTTTTTGAAATTATTACCGGATTGTAGCCTCTAAAAGCCGTAGAACTCCCGATAATTAAAACATCGGTATTTATAGTTCGAGTGTAAAATTCATTCCATTTTTCAATATTTGCATCTTTTGAATTTAAAACCATTTTTGGTAAAACAAAGCCAAACATGATGTTGAAAAACAGCAGTGTAACAATGAAAAAAATAATAATTTTGCCGATAAATTTATAAATGGCTTGGTTGTTTAACATTTTATAGTTTTTATTTTTATCAAGTGCAAAAATATAAATATCTAAAAAAAAATGTACTTTTATTTGAAAAAAAATTATTTTTGCAAAAAAAAATATATGATAAACAAAATCAAATCAACCCTTGAATTTATTGTTTGGGAAAATTTTACCGACCCATTCGTTTATACAAAATGGCTTATTGCCTTATTTTCAATAGGTTTATTTACTTTTATTGCTTTAATTATTTCACATTTAATAGTTAACGACAAAAATGTATTTAAAACCCAATTGGAAGAATTTGTAATGCGCACGGCATTAGGTATTTCATTGATTAGCTTTTATTTGGCCTTAATCGGTTTTCTTGGTATTTTAAAAAGTTGGGCATTTTTTGTTCCAATTTCAGTCATTCTCTTGGGTATGTTTTTTTACAAAAAAGAGTTTTATTTGAATACTTTTTCAGTATTTAAAAACACTTTCATACGGTACAAATGGCTTTGGCTACTTTTTATAATAACTTCATTACCAGCACTTTTACCTCCACTTTGGACTGACGAGGTGCATTATCATTTGGTATATCCGCTGAAGTGGGTAAAAGCCGGCGAAATTTTTGTAGAACCCAGTATGCGAGACCCTTTGACTCCTTCTAATTTTCACATGCTACATTGTATTAGTTTTTTCATAGACAATACTGATTTTAGTCATTTATTATCATGGCTAAGCGGAATATTGACAGTTTTGGGTATTATTGCATTACTTAAACGTTTCAATTTACCAACATCTCTGCAATATATTGCAGGGCTTTCCTTTTTCTTTTCGCCCGTAGTTCAACAATATTTGACTATTAGCTATCACGATGTCCCTATTATGTTTTTCTTTTTTATAGCATCATATAGTTTTGTGTTAATGCTTGAAAATAAAGATAATAGTAGAATTTATTTATCTGTTGCTATTCTTTCTGCAATGTTTGTGGGCATGAAAGTTACAAATGCTGTTTATGTTTTATTAATTTTCTTTTATTTTATTTATCAACAAAATTTCAAAAAAGTTTTTCCGTATTTAATTGTTTTTTCAGTTTTAGGAGGTTTTTGGTATTTACGAAATTTAATTTTGAATGGCGACCCACTTTCGCCCGTTTTAAATCTTATGCTTGGTTTGCCCGATTTATATTGGAATCAAGCCGATTATCAGTTTCAAATGGCAGATATTGCCCCAAAACATGATTGGGGTTGGCGAGTAATTTACAAATTGCCTTGGGAATTAGTTACAGCCGGAGTTGATAGTCCGCTACGATACTGGCCTATGTTGGGTTACATTATTATATTTCCTTTTTCAGCTATTTTATTTTTTATAAAAAAAGAAAAAAACGTTCGATTACTTTTAATTTTTACTTTTTATGGTTTTTTTGTATGGTTGCTAACTTCATATTTTACACGATATGCTCACTTTTTAGCTATGTCGGTAGTAGCCGCAGCTTTTTTATTAAATGAAATTTATAGGTATTTTGAAAAAAAGAATTTCTTTATTCCTTTTGGAAAATATATTTTAGTATTTGCATTTATTTTTTTAATGTTCGGACCAAAATTATCTGCATACAGCTATTACAAAAATAATTTTAATAAAAAAATACCAACTAATAAGCAAGAAGTTTATGAATTTGTAAGTTGGAATACAAAGCCTTACCTGCTAAAATTAATTGATAGTTTAGAAAAATATGAGGTAAAACAAGGAGATGGAATTTACATTTTCGGACTTTTGCAATACAAATATTATCTCGAAAAAGCAGGCTATCCACCCGTTGGTGATGGACTTAGCATGTTCAGATACAGCGATTTAATAAAAGCAATAGAAACCCAACAAATAAAATCATTTTTTGCGCAAGCAAAAGTAAAACATCTTTTGATAGATAAGGATTTTGGAAACGGATTAAAAGAATTTCGTTTGGAACAAAATACCGAATTAATTAAAAAATACGAAGATGAAAAATATCTTTTGTACAGTTTGAATAAATAATTAAATTTATAATGAAAAATTTATATATAACACTTGATTTTGAGGAAGATTACGGTTCGCCGGGCAAGGAAAAAACATATTTTTGCCATAAAAATTCGCGAGAATTTATTAATTTTGTAAAACATGAAGAGTTAAAAGTTACATTATTCATAACAGGTGAAATAACTCATGAAAAGAAAGAATTATTGCAACCTTTTTTGGAAAATAGCAATTTTTTTGAATTTGAGCAACATGCGTATAACCATGAAGATGTTTTTGGCAGCGTAGAACAAAAAATAGAAAATATACAAAAAGGAATAAATTCTTATGAACTTTTTTTTGGAAAAAAACCACTAATTTATCGGGCACCTTTTGGTATTATTTCAAAAGAAGAGGTTCAATTTTTAATTAAAAATCAAATTTTTTACGGTTCAAATTTTTTCCCTTCTTTTTTTCCGGGGCGTTTTAATAATTTGCACGTTCCTACCAAACCTTTCCGATTTAAAAACACATCATTTGTAGAAATACCTTTTTCTGTTGCATCATTCTTTAGACTCCCTATTGCCGTTAGTTACATGCAATTATTGGGTTTTGATTTATATAAATTGTTTTTATCAAATTTAGGAGATTCTATAAATTTTAATTTACATTTTCACGATTTATTTCCAGAAAGTGCATACTTTAATACAGATTTAACAAAACCTCAAAAAATAGCTTATTATAGAGCATCGCGCAAAGATTATGCGTTTAATGTATTTAAAAAGGCAATTATTTTTTTTAAAAAAAAGGGATTTCATTCAAAATTATTCATTGATTTAATCCAAAGTTTAGAAAATGAAAAATTACAAGAAAAAGAATTTTATGAAATTTTTAAAAAATAATCAAATGTTAATTGCTATTTTTTTAACTGTTTTTACTACTATTTTAATTGCAAGTGCCCAAGTTCTTTGGAAAATTGGATTGGAAAAAATTGGAGGATTTTATTTGCCAACACAAAATATATTTGCTAATTTTTTCCGTATTGCTATTTCTTTTTATATCATTTTAGGCCTTTTTCTCTATGTAATTGCTACTATCGTTTTTCTTTTTCTTATAAATAAATACCCAATTAGTTTAATTGTACCACTAAGTAGTATTTCCTTTATTTTCACAATGATAGCAGGAATTATCGTATTTAAAGAACAAGTTAATTTAACCAATTGGGCTGGAGCAATTGTAATTCTAATTGGAGTTTACCTCATAACTTACAAATAATGCAAATCATTCCGTATAGTACTAAATATCAAAGCGAATTGCTCCTTTTTTTGAAGAAAAATAATCATGCTGTTATTGGGCATTTACCCCAATGGCATACTGTAATGAAAAAAACTTTTAATTACAATAATTTTAGCTTAATTGCTATAAAACAAGGTGAAATAATTGGTTATTTTCCACTATTCTTGATTAAAAATATTTTTTTAAAAAAATTTTTAATTTCAATTCCTTTTAATAATTTTTCAGGTATTTTATACTCCGAAAACAAAGATATATATGAAATTTTCTTAGGGGAAGCTAAGAAAATTGCTATACAAAAAAAAATCGAATATGTAGAAATTAGACAATTGAATTACAATCCTTTGCAGCTTCCAACAAGAGAAAATTTTGTAAGCATGTTTTTAGATTTAACACCCGATATAGACGAAATATGGAATAAAAGTTTAAATACTAAAGTACGAAATCAAGTACGAAAGGCGGAGAAAAATAACATGAAAATAATTGAAAATGATAATGTTGAAAATTTTTATAAAGTTTATGCTCAAAATATGCGTGATTTAGGAAGCCCTGTTTTTTCAATCCTTTTTTTCAAAACTATTCTCAATGAATTTAATAATTATGCAGAAATAATTTCTGTTCAATTTAAAAATAAAATAATTGCTTCGATGTTTGTAATTAAATGGGAAAATTATTTTTCTGACCCTTGGGCATCATCGCTAAAAGAATATAATTACTTAAATCCCAATAATTTATTGTATTGGCATGCCATAAAAAAAGCTAAAAACGAAAACTTTAAAATCTTCGACATGGGACGTTCTACACTCGACACAGGAACTTACCATTTTAAGAAACAGTGGGGTGCTATACCACAAAAATTAGATTACAAATACGTATTTAATTTAGAAACTAAAATACCAATCGTTGATGCTAAAAATAATAAATATGACAAAATAATTCAAATTTGGAAAAAATTGCCTATTTTTGTAGCAAATTTTTTAGGCAAAAAAATAATAAAATATTTGCCAGAGCTATAATTTTTTGCATATATTTTAGAAATTTTTATTTAAAACTTTTTTTAATTTACTATTTTATGAAAATAAAAACCTTTCACATCAGATTAACCAAAGAGCATTTACAAGCCGACGAAGAGGCGTTGAATGCGTTTCTGGAGGGCAAAGAAATTGTAAACACTTACAGCGAACTCATTAAAACAGAGAAAGTTAATTTTTGGACGATATTAATTTCTTACAACGAAATGGCTCAAGTAGCCGAAACGCCAATTCAATATTCCACAAACTCAGAACTGACAGAAAGCGAACAAAATCTTTACGAAAACCTCAAAAAATGGCGTCAAAACCAAGCCGAACAAGAACAAGTAAACCCGTTTTTGATTGCTCAAAACAGAGATTTAATTATTTTAATCAAAAACAAAGTTTCAAACTTAGAAGACATGAAAAAATTGGGCTGGGGCGAAAAAAGATTGGCAAAATACGGTCATTTGATTTTAAAAATTATTTTAGAAAAATAATCAAAAATTCTAAAAACTATCAAATTGTTTGTAAAATACAGATTGTTAATAATTAATTTTTCCGTATTTTGCTTACAACAAAATTGCTTTCTAACTATTTATCTTCTAAACACTTGGTAATTCTAAGTTTTTTTCTAAATTTGATTCATATTCATTTTTTTTTCTTAAAAAAATATAAAAATTAATAAAAAATTTTTTCATAAAAAAAAAGAAATATACTTTTGTACCGAAAAACAAATTTAGTACAAACAATAAAAAAAAATGAGCATAGATACAACAAAAGCATCCATTCTTTCGGTAGCCAATAAACTATTCAGTCGTTTTGGTTTTCAAAAAACCTCAATGGACGAGATAGCTAAAATTGCGCGAAAGGCAAAAGGCTCTTTGTATTATCACTTCCCTAACAAAGAGGAATTGTTTAAAGAAGTGATTGCTCAAGAATTTGAAAACGTTAAAAATCAGCTTTCTATCATTGTTTGTGACAATTTGAATCCTCATGAAAAATTGAAAAAATATTTGCTCAAACGCATGGAAATTATGCTTGAGGCTAAAAATTATCATGAAACGCTACAAACCGGTTTGTACGACAATTTTGTATTTTTAGACCAATTGCGTACAGAATTGGCAAATTGGGAAAAAGCGAACATTAAGCGAATTGCACAAGAAGGCATTGAGCAAAATATTTTTGAGCAAACGCTCAATTTAGATGTTACACTCGATGTTTTTATGCTGGTTTTGAGAGGTTTAGAAATTCCTTTTTTCGTTCAAGGGCAGTACAAAAAATATTCGCCACATTTTGACGAACTCATTGGAATTTTACTCAAAGGAATAAAAAAAGAGGTTGTTTAAATTTTCATCTCTTTTTTTACAAAAATATGACTATAAAACGATTTTAGTACAAATAATTTCAAACAAAACAAACGTGAATTTTTACTAATTCATTTTTTTTTAAAACAAACTGACTTAAAAACATATTTAGTACAAACTATTATTTCTTAAAAAAATGTATAAATTAGCATCACTAATTATTAAAAACCGAATTATTTTATTGGTAGCTATTGGATTGATAACAATCTTTTTTACGTATCAACTTCAATATTTACGCATCAATTCAGATTTTATCAAATCCCTTCCCAACGATGATTTTGTAGCCAATCAATATAAAATTTTAGGTAAAAAATACAAAGGCACCGACATGGGAATGATAATTCTGGAAACGGAAAATGTTTATAATGTGAAAGTTATCGAAAATATAAAACAGATAACCGACAGTTTGCGCACATTTGAAGGCATTTCGACCATTACCAGTTTAACAAATATCATAAACATAAAATCCGATACTGCCGGAATTGAAATCGGAAAATTGATAGATGAGTATAATTTGCCCACAACACAAGCAGAAATTGACCAAATTAAGCAAAAAGTGAACGAAAAAGACATGTACAAAGGTTCAATTGTGTCGGAAGATGGTAAAGCGACCATTGTTTTGTTCACATTGCAAGGCGATGTAAATCAGCAAGATTTGGCGACCGAAATTCGCAAAAAAATAGACCCGCTTCCCATTAAAGCAAAAGTTTTATTTGGAGGATTTCCAATGATGCTCAAAGACATTTCTGACCTGATTATCAAGGACATGCTCTGGCTCATTCCGGCGGTAAGTATTGTTTTGCTTATTGTTTTGTTGGTAAGTTTTAAGTCATTGAAAGCTACCATTTTACCACTTCTTACGGTGGGAATTGCAAGTGTTTGGACACTGGGGCTTATGGCGATGCTCAAATACGATATAACCATGATTGGCGGCGTTATTCCGGTGGTTTTGGCAGCAGTTGGAAGTGCTTACGCCATTCACGTGGTCAATTATGCGCGACAATTGACCGATAAAAATTACCTCGAAAATTTAACTCAGTCACTGGCGTATTTATTTTTACCGGTTTTTTTATCTTCACTTACAACGGTTTTCGGTTTTGTTTCGTTTATTTTTGGCTCGTATTTGCTTATGATAAAAGATTTTGGAATGTTTGCAGCCGTAGGTACATTTTTTGCCTTTTTGCTTTCCATAACTTTTATTCCGGCAATTTTATCTTTTTTGCCAAACAAAATTCAAAACGTTGAAAATGAAGAAATTAAACCTTCAATTTTATCCGATTATATTTTATTGCCTTTGAAAAATCTTTTGTTCAAACACCCAAAATATATTTTTACCTTTTGGATTTTAGTGCTGATATTCGGTATTTTAGCTTCTTTAAAAATGGAAAGAAATACAAATATTTCGGCATTTTTCAAAAAAGGCAATAGTACAAGAGTTTCCGAAGAAATTTTACAAACCAAATTTGGTGGATCTTCTCCTGTTTTTATCGAATTTAAAGGCGATATACAAAGTCCGGAATTGCTCAAAAAAATGAGCGAAATGGAAGAAGTAATCAAGCAAAATCCGTATGTTAGCACCACAACTTCCGTAGCAGCTCTGATTGAAGAATTAAATGACGCAATGGGCGAGGGTTACAAAATTCCCGATGAAAAGGCTAAAATTGAACAACTTTGGTTTCTCCTTGATGGTCAAGATGTTATGCAACAATTGGTCTCCGAAAATTTAGATGCAGGAGTTATTCAATCGCGATTTGCTTCAAATAAATCCACTGACACAGAAGCATTTATCAAAAGCATCAACGAGTACATTCAGAAAAATTCAACTCCTGATTGTAAAATTTCTCTCAACGGTATGCCGTCAATTTATCGCCAAATGGATAAAAGCTTGTTAAACAGCCAAATGAGCAGTTTGGCTTTAGCCATAGTTTTTGTGTTTTTTCTGATTGGATTTTCATTAAAATCCTTTAAAATGGGATTTTATGGCATTATGCCCATTTTTGCAACCATCATTTTATTGTTTGGTTTTATGGGAATTGCACAAATTCCATTAGACATAGCCACTGTTTTGGTTGCAAGTGTGGCTTTAGGCATCGGAATCGACTATTCCATTCACATTATCAGCTCATTCAACTTTTATTTCAATCAAACCGGAAACGTTCATCAAGCAATGGAAAAAACCATATTAATTAGTGGCAAAGCAATAGTTATAAATGCTATATCAGTTGCAGCCGGTTTTTTGGTTTTACTGTTTTCACAAATTGTGCCTATTCAATTTTTTGGCTTGCTTATAGCTATTTCTATGTTTAGTTCCGCATTTGGCGCACTTACTCTTTTACCAATAATTATTATCTTGAGAGTAAAAAGTAAACAGTAAAAATTTTATAACAAAATTTTATACAAAACAATTTTTTTTAAAAAATTAAATTCTTAAAAAAAAATCACTTTTTTTTATAAAAAAATATGATTTTTTAACAATTGAAAAATAAAAAATTATAAATTTTAAAATTAAAAATTTTATGAAAATGAAATCAATTTTATCAATGGCTACAATTCTAATGATTTTATTATCAGTAGCTCAAGTAAATGCACAAGATGGTAATTCTATTTTACAAAAAGTAGATGAAGTGATGTTTTCGCCAAACGATATGAGCGCGACGAACAAAATAATTTTGATTGACAAAAATCAAAAGCAAGAAACGCGCGAAGCCAAAGTGATTCAAAAAGGCACGGATAAACGATTGTTCCGATTCACTTCACCGGCTTCGCAAGCAGGAATTGCATTTTTGTCGCTTCCAAACGATGTTATGTACTTGTATATGCCCGCTTTTGCGAAAGAACGTAGAATTTCGACCAGTGTTAAAAATCAAAATTTTGCCGGAACAGATTTTTCTTACGACGATTTGGAAGCGAAAGCTTTTGCATCAAAATATACGCCAAAACTTTTGAAAACCGAAGGAAATACTTTTGTATTAGAGCTTACGCCAAAAACCAAAGGTGAATATTCAAAAGTAATTGCAACTATCAATAAAACAGAATATTACGTACACAAAACCGAATTTTACGACAATGGTAATAAAAAAATTAAAGAAGCAATCTATACCTTCAAAAAAATTGGAAAATACTGGAATCCGGCTGAAATTGTAATGACCGATTTGAAAAAGAACCACAAAACAAAAATGATTATGGAAAATGTAAAATACGACACCGGTTTAAAAGACGATGATTTTACAGTTCGTAAATTGGTACAATAGTTTCTTGGTATTTTTACAAAACGATTGATTCTTTTTCGGCTTTAAAAAAGATTTAAGTTTTCAAACGAATAAAAATACATCACCATTTTTTTTAAAGCGCAAAATATTCTAAAAAACTTTGATAATCAATTTTTTATAAAAATAAATAAAAAAATTAATTTTTTTTTGAAAAAAATGAAAAAAATAGTTCTTATCATTCAAATCGCTATGCTTGTGGGCATTGCAAATTTAAAAGCTCAAGATTCAATTCCTGAAAATGAATTGCAAACTGAAAACCCAATTCTAAAAATTTCAGGTGAATTTTTGGGCGACGAACGCTTTCTACTCAACGACAACGACCAATGGTTTTGGAACGAAAACCGTTTGAGCTTAAAATTAGAGAAAAAAAGTGAAAATGGAGTAAAATTTTTTAGCGAAATCTGGTTTCGCAATTTTGGTTTACCAGCTTATCAATCGGCAGCCGATTTGTACAACAAGGGAATTTTAAACCCGAATGAAATAGAAATTCGGGAGCTTTACGTTTCAAAACAAGGTTTTTTATTTGAAAATTTGGACGTAAAATTGGGTCGCCAACGAATAGCTTGGGGAACGGCGGATAAATTAAATCCTACCGACAATCTGAATGCTTACGATTTGGAAGATTTGCTCGATTTTGGTCGCCATAGAGCTTCTAATACACTGAATATGAACCTCTTTTTAAATAATGAATTTTCTTTGCAAGCCGTTTACATACCTTTTTTTGAACCGACAAACTTGCCGGTAAGCGTTTTTGCAAATGTGTTAAATTCCGATTTTACTTTGCCGCAAGGCATGACTTTAACGGCTCAAAGCAACGAAATTATTCAGCCTGAATTTTCGTTTTTGGAAAACGCTGTTTACGGTTTCAAATTCAAAGGGTATGCAAAAGGAATTGACTTTTCATTGAGTTACCTTTCGGGGCGCGATGCCTTGCCAACAGCGGCTTACAACACTTTTACCCCAACAGACGGCTGGGGCGGTGTGAGCATACATTCCAATTTGGAATACGCTCCGGTTCATGTTTTGGGATTTGATTTGGCTACAAACATAGCAAATGTGGGCGTTTGGGCAGAAACAGCTTTGTATTTTGCCAAAGAAGATGTTCACATAAAAAACAATCTATCTGCATTTTACCCCTATTTACCTCAACCCGTAATTTCGGACTCTATTTTTTGGAAAAAAACAGAATCCAAGCTGAAATGGGTTGTTGGCGGCGATTACCATTTTAGTAAAGGCGGATATATTAATTTTCAATATTTGCATGGTTTTATTCACGAACGTGGAAATGAAAATTTAAGTGATTATTTCTTTTTACGATACGAGAAAACTTTTTTCAATGAAAAATTGAAATTAATGCCTTTGAGTGGTGCATTTATTGTTACCGATTGGGAAAATTTGAACGAAAACTTTGCGTATGCGTACATGCCCGAAGTGGTTTATTTTGCAACGCCCGAAATGGAAATCTCACTTTCGGCAGTTCTTTTTGAGGGAAAAGGAAACAATCTTTTTGCAGGCTTGAAAGACCTTGATATGCTGATGTTTAAGTTAAAATATAGCTTTTAAAATTTTTAAAATTACTTGTATGTCAAATGACTAAAATTCAAGCATTTATTTTTATAACGAATTAATATTCAAAACTTTGCCAAAGTTTTTTTAACTTTGGCAAAGTTACCTTTTATAGAATCAAACTTTTTTTTATGAAAATTTTAAAAAAAAGCAATGCAACCGTTTAAAATTCGTAACCAACTGTAAATAAGAAATTTCTACCATAACCCAAAACTCCTTTATTTGCCCATTTACTTACAGTTGTTGAAGGGTATCTGATTTCTGAATCGAGAATATTTGAAGCTTTCAGTTCAACAAATAAGCCGTTTTCAGAATTTTTAGACAATAGATTTTGGAAACGAACATTCGCACCCAATAAAAAGTAAGCCGGTGAATTTTCACCAACTCTTCCTTTCGGACTTAAATCGGTGGTGGTATTTTTGGGAGTTTTGTCCCATTGGGCGTACATTTCGCTTACGTAATTAGCTACTAATGAAAAACTTAACTTTTCCGTAGGCTTAACGGCAGCTTTAAAATAGCCAAGCCAATTGGGTGAAAAATCTACATCGAGCGAATTATCCACTTCGTTGGTCGATTCTTGATAAGTTACACTTATTTCGCCTGAAATCAATGAGTTAGGGATTGCTGTAAAACTCAATTCAAAACCTTTGGTGCTGATTTTGTCCATATTGCTAAAATACGAAGTATAAGGCGGTTCGAGCTGAACGGTGCGTGAAACCAAATTGTCTAACGTGTTGTAAAACAAGCTCATATTAACCGAAAGTTTGGAGCTAAACGAAGCCATATAATTCAATTCTAAAGTTGTAATTTGCTCTTCATCAAGCTTTTTCTGCAACGGACTGCCTTCGGGAATAACCAGATTGTTGCGAAGCGACCAAATATCGGGCAGCTTGATGGCTTTTCCATACATCAATTTCAAAACATGTCCCTTTGAAATATCAACAATGGCAGCCAAGCGAGGAATGAAGTAAAAGTCGCTGTAATCGAAGGTTTCCAAGAATTTTTGACGATTTGTAGTGTACATTCCGCGATACAAAATCAAATCGAAAGTACTCATTCTGTCCACACGTGCGCCGGCTACAAATTGCAATTTTTCGCTGGGGCGAAAATCAAATTGGCTGTAAGCCGAAAAAATATACACATTGTCATCTTCCACCAAACCGCCCGAACGATTGATTAATCCGAAAGCCGCCGGATTGTAAGGCGCATCGGTCTTATCGAGCGATTGCAAAATTGTTCCCAACGAAGTTCCCACGCTAATATTCAGTTTTTCAATGGGTTGGAAAAATAAATTCACTTCGGCATCTACACGCTCCGAAAAATATTCGCCATACGAATAATTATCCGACTCGTAGCCGTAACCGGTTTCTGATGCAGTATAGTAATTATCAGCCAGATAGAGATAATAATTGTTGTAATTGATTTTTGTATGCAACGAAAATTTGTGGCTAAATTCTTTGTTGTAACCCAAAGCCGCCGAAGCAAATGAAAGTTTCATCAATGCCGGTTGATAAAATATATCGGTAAAAGTATGACCGAAAAGGCTGTAATTATAGCTTAAATTGAAGAAAATTTCGTTAAAAGTACCCGAAAAACCGAAATACTTTTGCTTTACCGGAAAATAATCTTCGGTCGTTCTATCGGGCGTAGTAAAGCCCAATGTTTGATAATTGGTTGAAAATGTGCTGTTCATGTCCGAAATCGGATAATCAATGCCAATGTCGTTTTGGGTCATGGCACTGAAATTGTAGGAAAAATTTCCCTCTTTTCCCTCACTGCTCACCGCCACGCGCCCGCGCTCGGTGCTGCCGAAACTGGAGCTTACGGTTGTAGAAAAAGAATTTTCATTGGTTGTTTCGTTGGTAATGATGTTGATAGCCCCAAAAAAAGCATTACTTCCGTAAATAACCGACATCGGTCCGCGCACCACTTCAATCCGGTCAATGGCTTCGACCGGCACCGCCGACATGTAAAATGAAAACGAGTTGAATAAATCATCGTGCTGCGGCATTCCATTGACCAAAACCATTAAGTTTGAGGCATTTGGCGTCATGTATCCGCGCACACCAAGCGTGGGACCGAGAAAAGAATAATTGTTCATATAATAAAGTCCGGCAATATTTCTGAAAATATCGCTCAAACTTTTAAAGCCATAAAGTTCTATCTCCCTGCGAGTTATCAGAACAATACTTGCCGGAATATCCGAAATTTTTTGCTCTTTTTTTGAGGCAGTCGAAATTTCAATATTCAAAAGCTGTTCGAGCGTAAAATCGACCAATTCCAATTCCGATAGCAGTTTTAATTCAATATCGAAATTTTCGGAACTTGAAATAAATTCTACCGTTTGATATTCTTCTTTTGAAAAAATCAAAATGCCAGATTCGCCTAAAAGACGGATAGAATATTGACCATTTTCATTTGAAAAAACAGAATTTTCAGTATCTTTTTCAAGAATTTTTACCCCAGATAGTGCTTTACCTTTTTGACTGGTTATTTTGCCACTTACTTCTTTATTTTGTGAAAACGCACCCAAATATACAGCAGCCAATAAAATTAAAATAAATATTTTTTTCATATTTGTATAGAATTAAGTTAAACTATTTTGTAAGGAAAATAGAATAATTAGTGTTAGCAAGAAAACAAGTAACAATCTAATAAATAGCTATTTATCAT
>DYNA01000186.1 GCA_020721325.1 Paludibacter propionicigenes | reverse complement strand
AACAAATTAAATAATTTACATATATGTAGTGGTTTATAGTATATACCCCATAAAAATAATATTTAATCTATTCAACAAATATATCTAATTTTTTTTTTTTTAAAAGTTTTTTTTTTTTAAACAAAACATTTTAAAATCAATCCATTATATTTAAAATTAAAACTTTATCTTTTAATTTCAATTAAAAAAGCAATTTTTTATAAAAAATAAGTATATTTACACAATAAAAAATAGTATTTTTATTATCATAAATTTCTTAAAACCAATACGATACAAAAACAAAATGGAAAAAAAATGGGTATTGCAAAAGCAAGGTGAACAAAACAAAGTTGAAAATTTATCTCAAATATTAAAAATAGATAAAGTTTTAAGTAATTTATTGGTTCAGAGAGGAATAACTAATTTTGAAAACGCACGTGAATTTTTTAGACCGAGAATAGAAGATTTACACAATCCTTTTTTAATGGCTGATATGTATAAAGCTGTTGAAAGATTGGAAAATGCTTTGAAAAACAACGAAAAAATATTAATTTATGGCGATTACGATGTCGATGGAACAACTTCGGTAGCGTTAATTTACAGTTTTTTAAAACCAATTTATACAAATATAGGTTATTATATACCAGACCGTTACGACGAAGGATATGGTGTTTCAATTGAAGGAATTGATTTTGCAAAAAGTAATGATTTTTCGCTCATAATTGCTCTCGATTGTGGGATAAAAGCTATAAATAAAGTCGATTACGCCAAAGAAAAGGGCATAGAATTTATCATTTGCGACCATCACACGCCGGGCGAAACCCTGCCGAATGCCACCGCTATTTTAAATCCCAAACGCGAAGATTGTCCATATCCGTTTAAGGAGCTTTCGGGGTGTGGAGTCGGTTTTAAATTCATACAGGCTTATGCTCAAAAAAATAACATTTCGTTCGATATTTTGAAGGAACTACTTGATTTAGTAGCAGTTAGTATTGCTTCCGATATTGTTTCGCTCAATGGAGAAAATAGAGTTTTAACATATTTTGGTCTTGAAAGACTCAATCAAAATCCGCGAATGGGCTTAAAATCAATTATTAAAATTTCAGGTCTCGAAGACAAGCAAATTACGGTATCTGACTCGGTTTTTAAAATTGGTCCTCGCATTAATGCAGCCGGTCGTATAGACAGAGGTTCACGGGCTGTGGACTTGTTAATAGCTGAAAATGAAGACGATGCAAACGAAATAGCCGGAAAAATTGATGGATTAAATACCGAACGCAAAGATTTAGACCACAATCATACCGAGGAGGCTATTCAATTTATAAAAGGCGATGAAAAATTGATAAATCGCACAACAACAGTGGTTTTCAATCCCGAATGGCACAAAGGAGTAATCGGTATTGTTGCTTCGCGTTTAACCGAAACTTTTTATCGACCTACTATTGTTTTAACGCAGTCTGAGGGAATGATTTCAGGCTCAGCACGTTCGGTGCAAGGTTTTAATCTCTACAATGCCATTGAAGCTTGTTCCGATTTGCTCGAAAATTTTGGTGGGCACATGTATGCAGCCGGTTTAACCCTAAAACCCGAAAATTTTGAAATGTTTCAAGAAAGATTTGAAGATATTGTAAGTAAAACGATTACTAATGAGCAACTTACACCACAAATAGATATTGACGCAAAAATTAATTTTAAAGACATAACACCAAAGTTTTTCCGTATTTTACGTCAAATGGAACCATTTGGACCTGAAAATATGACTCCCATTTTTATTACCGAATCGGTTTTTGATTCAGGCGAAAGTCGTTTGGTTGGAAAAAACAATGAGCATTTAAAATTGGAATTAATTCAAAAAGGAACAAAAATCTCCGGTATCGGCTTTTCGCTTGGGAAAAGTATTGATATAATTAAATCGGGAAAACCGTTTAAAATTTGTTATAATATAGAAGAGAATGATTTTAAGGGAGTTAAGAGTTTGCAAGTAATGGTAAGAGATATTAAATTCATGTAAATTTTTTTGAGTAAAAAATCAAATTTTTAAATGAATTATTTGCAAAAAAATATTTTGTTTAAAATAAAAATAGGCATAAAAAGTGCTAATAAATTAAAATCATTTTTTTAATACATTTTATATGAAAAAAGTAAAAAAAATATGAGATTTTATAAAAACAAAATAAGGCGGTTCAATCACTGAAACGCCTTATTACCTAAACCTTTTTACTATGAAAAATAAAAATACTTACCTTTTATTTTGTGCAAAAATAGGGCAAATATTTGTAATACAAAATTTTTTACTGTTAAAAAAACTTAAAGATTTTATTATAATAAACTAATATTAAAATTATATATTTTTTTTTTAAAAATAAGTTAAAAAATAATATAAAATTAATTTGTTGTTTTTTTTTATTTTTTTTTTTTTACTTTTGTGAAATAAATTTTTTTTATAAAAAATAAAATTTGATAACCCAGCGGATGATTGAAAAAAGTATATTTTTAGAGGGAATTGACCCTATTGAAATTTATGGGGCAAATAATGTAAATTTGAATAAAATAAAAGATTTTTTTCCAAAACTTAAAATTTTAGCACGTGGAGATGAGCTTAAAATTCAAGGAGATACAGATGAAATTAGCATTTTTATAGATAAATTTAATTTGGTATTAAAACATTTTCATAAATACAATAGCATCAACGAAAAATTAGTTGAACGAATTATTTTTGAAGACACTGCCATTGTAGAGCAAATGTACGAAAATGCTGATAATATACTCGTTTTTGGCAATAATGGCAAGAGTATAAAACCTCGAAATGCACATCAAGTAGAATTGATAGAAAAAATGGTGGCAAATGACCTTGTTTTTGCTATCGGACCTGCCGGAACCGGAAAAACTTACATAGCTATTGCAATGGCAATTAGAGCTTTACGCAAAAAAGCTGTTCGCAAAATCATTTTGAGCCGACCTGCGGTGGAAGCAGAAGAGAAATTAGGTTTTTTACCCGGCGATTTGAAAGATAAACTTGACCCTTATTTACAGCCACTTTACGATGCTTTGCGCGATATGATTCCAGCTCGAAAACTCGAAGAATACATAAAAGAAGGCATTATACAGATAGCGCCGCTGGCTTACATGCGCGGGCGCACACTTAGCCATGCTTTTGTTATTTTAGATGAAGCTCAAAATACGACCCAAAACCAGATGAAAATGTTCTTAACTCGTATGGGCGAAGGTTCTAAGTTCGTGATTACGGGCGATGTAACACAAATTGATTTACCACAGAGAATAAAATCGGGCTTGATTGAATCTTTAAAACTTTTGCAAAATGTGAACGGGATTGCTACCATTATGTTTGACCAAAAAGATATTATTAGGCATAATTTAGTAAGAGATATTGTAAATGCTTATGCTAAATTAGTTAATAATGAAGATTAAATTATATATTTTTATATTATAAATTTTTAAAGACTAATTAGTTTGAATTTAGAATATTTTATAGCAAAAAGGATATTTTTTCGACAAAAAAAAAATACAACCACAAGCATTGTAAACTTAGCAGTTGCCGGAATAGCATTGGGTTTGTCGATTATGATTTTATCAATTGCTATTGTTACGGGATTTAAAAAGGAAATACAAAATAAGGTAATTGGTTTTGGTTCGCATATTATTATCGAAAATTTGGGAACTAATTCTTCTTTTGAAGCTGCTCCCATTAGTAAAAACCAAGTTTTTTATTCGCAGTTGCCTAAAATAAATGGAATAAAACACATTCAGCGTTTTGCTACAAAAGCAGGTATTATTAAAACAAAAGATGCTATTGAAGGCACTATTTTAAAAGGCGTTGATACTGATTTTGATTGGACTTTTTTTCAGAAATATTTAGAAGAAGGGAGCGTTTTAAAAATCGATTCTTCACTTCGTTCTAATGAAATATTGATTTCGCGAAGTATAGCTAATATATTGAAAATCAAGATTTATGATGAAATAAATATTTATTTTATCCAAGAACCTCCAAAAGTTAGAAAATTTAAAATAACTGGTATTTATAATACGGGGCTGGGTGAGTACGACAAAATGTATTTAATTTGCGATATTAAACATATTCAGCGACTTAACTCATGGTCGAGTGATAAAATAAGTGGTTTTGAAGTACTAATCGACGATTTTGATAAAATCGATGAAATGCAAAATATTGTTTTTTCAAAAGCCGGAAATATTTTTTTCGATGATGGTAGTAAATTAAATATAAAATCAATAAAAGAAACCAACCCTGCAATTTTTGAATGGCTTGAATTGACCAATATGAATGTTCAGATAATACTGATTTTGATGACTTTAGTAGCCGGAATAAACATGATTTCAGGGCTTTTGATTATTATCTTAGAGCGAACAAATATGATTGGAATTTTGAAAGCTTTAGGTGCTAATAATTTATCTATACGAAAAGTTTTTTTGTATAATTCTTTCTTTTTTATTGGAAAAGGTTTTCTTTGGGGAAATTTAATTGGAATCGGTTTAAGTCTGATACAATTGTCTTTCAACATAATTCCCTTAGAACCAACTACTTATTATTTAACAAGTGTGCCAATAAATTTGAATCTTACACATATTTTGATATTAAATTTGGTTTCTATGTTGATCGTATTTTTAATGATGCTGCTTCCGGCAATTTTAATTTCATATATTGAGCCGATTAAAGCCATAAAATTCAATTGATTAGCCATGAGAATTTTTGAAATAGAAAATAAATTGAAAAAAAGTTTACCCGGATTGCATTCTCATAAAAAAATGGCACCAACCGGAAGAAATATTATATTCCCAGATGATATAAAAGAATATAAAAAAAGTGCCGTTTTACTTGCTTTGATACCGAGCAAAGGTAATTTATATATTCCGTTTATAAAAAGACCTCAATACAACGGAAAGCACAGTGGGCAGATAAGCTTACCCGGAGGAAAATTTGAAGAGCAAGATGTTGATTTTGAGACAACTGCTATAAGAGAAGCTAATGAAGAAATTGGTTTAGAAATAAGTAAAATTCAGATTTTGGGTAAATTAAGTTCTATTTTTATTCCGATTAGTAAATTTATTGTTTATCCTTATGTTTGTTTATATCCTGATATAGAGAATTTTAGAATTAATGAGAAAGAAGTAGAAAAAATAATTTTAGTAAATTTAGCCGATTTGCAGCAAGAAAAAAATATCAAAACACAATCTGTTGAATTGTTTGGTGAAAACCATCAAGTTCCTTTTTACGAAGTGGAAAATGAAAAAATTTGGGGTGCTACTGCTATGATTATCAGTGAATTTGTTGATATATTAAAATGAGCAAATGAAAATAATAATGCGACTTTTTTTTATTATTTTATTGTTTTTTGGATATCTAAATGTTATTTTTTCACAAGAAAGCAATAAAAATTTCAGTAAAAAAGATACATTAATATCTAATTATCAATTAATTAACGATAGTTTGCAGTTATGGTCAATCGATAAAAATACAAGAATTTTAAAATCAAAAAATAAAACTTTTATTTGGCATAAAATCAATCAGGTAGATTATTGGAAGATAGATGAAAATATTTCTGCTTTTCACTTAATTGATTATAAATTAAAACTTTGGCTAAAAGACGATTCGCTTAAAATTTGGAAAGAGAATGCTATAAAAAATTATACTGCTTTATTTTTTAATATTGAAAATAAATTTAAAAAATGGCAATTTAACGATTCGCTTCAGTTAATTTTTTACCACGATACTTTTTCTCTTTGGAAAGTAAATCCTTTTACAACATTTTATAAACTCAGTTTTTTAGATAACGTGTTGTATATGAGCGATACATCAAAATTATGGCTCATTTCAGATTCTCTTTTTTTATGGACTAAAAAAGATTCTACTGCACTTTGGGAAAAAAAATACGAACCACAATCTTGGGTAATTAGTTCATCTACAAAGGTTTGGAATATAAATGACAGTATTGAATATTGGTTATCCGAAAAAAAAATGAATTTTTGGAAAGAAAATAAATTGACGGGCAATTGGGTAATGTTGGACACGGTAAATAACTGGTTATTAGGTGATACATCAAAATTATATAAGCTTGACCCTCAAACAATTGTGATAAATAAAAATGAAAAAGTCTGTATTTGGAAATTATCAAAACAATTGGTATATTCAATTTTGGACGATAAAAATGGAAAAGTCTGGAAGATAAAACCGCCACCTCCCAAGTTAATGTCAGTTGATACTGTGCTTTTGCCTGAAAATAAGCAAATTGTGAATTTTTATATTGATAACAATACTCAGTTGTGGAATTTAAGCGACAGCATCAAAATTTGGAGAATTAAGGAAAAAATTGAAGTTTGGCAAAAAAATAATCACTTTAAAATTTGGCAAGTTGATGATTCTACAAAAATTATAAATTTATATGATAAAATTCGCTTGACAGTATTTCATAATAAAGTTTTTGTATGGCAACGAAATGATAGTTTAGGCGAGTGGAAAAAAATTAAAACTGCAAAGCAATGGAAGTATTTCGGAACCGATTTGAATACAATTTGGGAAGTGAATGATACCCTTAAATATAGCGAAAATGACAGTATTTCAATGATTTGGAATATTTCTGAGAATTATAAAATAGCACATATTGAGGAAAGTTGGCGTGGCATTGAAGTCTGGAAACATCCTGATAATATTGAAGTTTGGAATATTGACCCCGAATTGAAATTTTGGAGCGAAAATAATACTGTAAGTGCTTGGAAAAAAGATAATTATACTACTTTTATGCAAGCAAATGATTCAACCAAAGTGTGGCAAATTAATTCTGAAATAAGGCTTTCGCAGGTAAATGATGTGCTAAAAATATGGAAACGAATTAAAACAGATGAAGGTTACAAATGGCTGATTTCTAATGAATTTAAACCAGTTCGATTCCAATATCAAGGTAAACCGATGGTTATAAAAATTTATGATAATTTACAAATATGGCAGCATAATAAAATTGTCAGTTTTTGGAAGCGCGATTTGACTCGAAAAATTTTAACGATAAATGATATAATGAAAGTGTATTCTTTTGTACCTGAGTACTTTACGCCAAAGGAAAAGCGAAAAAGTAATTGGAAAATTGGAGGTGTCGGTGGTTTAGATTTTTCACAAGCTTATTTTAAAGATTGGGTTAAAGGTGGTGAGAGTAAATTAGCTTTACTATCGAGTTTAAAATTTTATGGAAATTACGAAAAAGATAAAGTAAAGTGGAACAATGAATTAGTTCTAAAATTAGGTACTATAAAACCCGGAGAAAATCGTTTTAGAAAAAATGAAGATAATATAGAGTTGAGTACTAATTTTGGGTTAAAAGCTTCAAAATATTGGCATATTAGCGTAAATTCCAACACTTCAACTCAATTTTTAGCCGGTTATAACTATCCAAACGATTCGATTCCGGTTTCTAAATTCCTTTCACCTATTAAGCACATTGGTGGTTTTGGAGCAAATTATACTCCTAATAAAAATTTATTACTTTTTATTTCACCTTTAAGTTTTAAATCTACTTTTGTTCGCGATACTTCCGTAGGACAAGTTAAATATGGCATTGAAACCGGTAAAAAATCGAGCAATGAAATTGGATTTCAATTCAAAGCCGATTGGAAACATAAATTATTTAAAGACATTGACTTAGCTACAAAATTAAGTCTTTTTTCGAGTTATATTGAAAACCCTGAAAAAATTGATATTGATTGGGAGACAACTATCTATTTTCAGCTCAATAAATATGTAAAAACAACGCTTTTTAATCATATTTTGTACGATTATGATATAAAAATTCCACAATTCGACGATGATGGTAAAGAAATTGCAAAAACAGATGCTGTTCAATTAAAACAAACACTAAGCGTTGGGTTCTCTTATAATTTCTAAAAAGATAAAAATTTATGCTTTATTTAGTTTTTTTATTTTCTGGGGTATATACAATACACCAATCTATATACATAAATATGTTAAAT
>DYNA01000185.1 GCA_020721325.1 Paludibacter propionicigenes | reverse complement strand
TTAAATTAGCTAAATTCCAAGCTGTAAATTTTTAGAAAATGTCATACATATTGGTACAAAGATTGCAGTTTAAAATAATAAAAAAAAAAATTCTTATAAAAAAAGAATACTTTTTTTATAAAAATGAATAAAAAATGTTTATGAAATTATATATTACCATATTTTTGTCTATTTTATTGAAAATTAATTGTTTATATGCACAAGAATTGCCATTTTACAAATCTTATTTTTTCAATAATATATTAATTAATCCGGCATTTTCGGGATTAGAAGATTATACACCGATTGTTTTATTGGATAAGCATCAATGGCTTGGAGAAGAAAGTTCACCAGCGACACAATTGTTTAGTGTTAGTGGAAAAATAAAAAACACCGGATATGCAGTAAGTATTTTTAATGATAAAGCCGGACATTTTTTTACACAAAGTGTACAACTAACTTATTCTCATCATATTATACTTAGTAAGAAAAAACATTTTCGGCGAAAAACTGGTAAAATTATTCGAGAACGCCCCGAACTTTCGTTGGGTTTAACTCTGGCGGCATACCGACTTAATTTTGACCAAGTTGGACTTACTACAAATTATTATGACCCTGCAATAACTGGAAAAATGGAAACTGCAAATTTTCCAGATGCAAATTTTGGAGTTTATTATCAAAAAAAAGGAGGTTTTATAAGTTTATCATTTCATCAAATTATAGCTTCTCGTATTAATTTATACAATAGAGAAGATGAGAACAATCGTTTTCAGCGGCAGTTATTTTTATACCTTGGTAAAGAGGTAGTTATAGATGAATCTTTGAATGTGGAGCCTTCATTTTTACTAAAAACCAATGAATCGATGCAAATTGAATTGAATGTAAATTTCAAATTAATTTACCAAAATAATTATTGGATTGCAGTTACTTATAGCCGAGATGCCAATAACTTAATTGACCAAAATCATTTGGTAAAATTCTATGTAGGAACAAAAATTTTTCACGCTTTCCACACAGCTTATGCTTACAATCATATGTTTAATAAATTGCAAATCAATACGTTAGGTACGCATGAACTAATGCTTCGATACAATTTGTTTGAAGAAAAAAAATCGCGAAATTATTATTATTAATTTTCAGCAACATTTTTTTTAAAATTATTACTTTAATTTTAGAAAAAAATTGTTGACTACAATTTTAATTTCAAATTTATAAAATAGTTTGTTGGAACAAAGTGAATATATATGTTTTACGGAATTAATTAAAAGTTTCTACGGGTTATTATTTGAATTTAAAAACTTTAATATTTGTTGCAGATTCTTAATGTAAAAAAATATTAAAATTATTAAAAGTTTAGTATTAATTTGTTTTTCGGTAATTACATTCCCAATTCCATGCCGAAAGTAAGGTTTCTTCAAGGTTTCGTTGGGCTTTCCAGCCTAATTCTTCATTGGCAAGGCTGGTTTCAGCCCATATTTTCTCAATATCGCCTATTCTTCTACCAATTATTTCATAATTTAATTTTAAATCGGTTACTTTTTCAAAAGTTTTAACAATTTCAAGTACAGAAATTCCTTTTCCAGTGCCAATATTAAAAAATTCAAAATTATTTTTGTTTTTATTATCCAAGAGCCTTTTAATTGCAACTACATGTGCCTGAGCCAAATCGACAACATTAATGTAATCACGAATGCAACTGCCGTCGGGAGTATTGTAGTCGTTGCCAAAAATACTTAATTTTGGGCGCAAGCCAAAAGCTGTTTGTGTAACAAAAGGAACTAAATTGTTCGGAATTCCGTTGGGTAATTCTCCTATTAAACCACTTTCGTGTGCGCCTATTGGATTGAAATATCTCAGAGCAATTGCCTGAAAACTTTTATTAGAAACGGCAAAATCTTTTATAATATCTTCTGAAATCATTTTTGTATTTCCGTAAGGTGATTCTGCGGGTTGTCGAATCGATTTTTCAGTAACAGGCAGAATATCAGGCTGTCCATAAACAGTGCAGGAGGAGGAGAAAACAAAATGCAAGCAATGGTATTTTTCCATTGCTTGTAGAATGTTTAGTAATGAACCAATATTATTTTCGTAGTACATCAAAGGCTTTTGAACAGATTCTCCTACAGCTTTAGACGCTGCAAAATGTACTACGGCTTCAATTTTTGGATATTTTTTAAATAAATCAAACGTTTTTTCCTTATTTTTAAGGTCTAAAAGCTCAAAAAAAGGTCTTATTCCAGTAATTTGTTCTATTCTATCGATTATTTCCGCATTTGAATTGGATAAATTATCAATTATAAGTACTTCAAAACCGGCTTTTTGTAATTCAACCACAGTATGAGACCCTATATAACCAGTTCCTCCAGTTGTTAATATCATAGTTTATTATATTTTAAAAAAGATGCATTTTACCAGAAAATTATATATAAAGTTGCTACGATAGCAAAAATTAGTACCGCACCAATATTAAAAGAGGTTTCAGTTCTAAAAAATTCCTTATTTAAAGGAATAGCTTTAGGAGAAGGAATTTTAGTTTCTAAAACGCTGATTATAATAATAATAGCACTAACAACTAAAAAACTATACCCCATTTGGTCCATAAATGGTAAACCGATTATGACAAATTTGAAGAACATAGAAACGGGAATTGCCAAAATTGCAGCCCATAGAGCAGAGTTGGAAGTTGCTCTTTTCCAGAACAATCCGAATAAGAAGATGGCAAAAACACCCGGACTAACCATGCCGGTATATTCCTGAATGTATTGGAATGCTTGGTCTAAAGTTTGAAGCGAAGGCGCAACTAAAACGGCAATAATTAAGGCAACAAAAGCTGTTAATCTACCAATATTGACTAATTTTGCTTCACTTTGGTCTTTTTTAAGCTGCTTGTAAATGTCCATAGTAAAAATAGTGGACGTGCTGTTGAGCATTGAAGCTAAAGATGACACAATGGCAGCCGCAAGAGCAGCAAATGCTATTCCTTTAATTCCATACGGCAAAAGTCCTAATAACCAAGGATATGCATTATCTGCCATTTGCATTGTAGGTATGTGTTCGGAGGCATGTTCACCAAGTTGTGCAATTATTTGACTATCAGTTGTTAAAACATAAGCAGCTATTCCGGGAACAACAACAATTAATGGCAAAATGATTTTTAAAAAACCTGCAAAAATAATTCCTTTTTGTGCCTCTTTTTGGCTTTTGGCGGCTAAAGCTCGTTGTATAATGTATTGATTAAAACCCCAATAGTATAAATTAGCCACCCACATTCCACCTAAAAGTACCCCCAGACCGGGCAAATCGATGTAAGAAGGGTGGGTTTTATCGAGAATCATCTCAAATTTTTCTGGTGCAGCATTATAAATATACTTCATTCCGTCAATTACTCCATCTGCAGCCGGAATTGCATCGAGAGCAAGGTAAGTAGTTGCTAATCCGCCTACTACAAGAAAAATAACTTGAATAACATCAGTCCAAGCCACTGCCGAAAGCCCTCCATAAAGGGAATAAATGGCAGCAAAGGCAGCCAATCCTAAAACTCCCCAAATTAATGGAACTCCCATTATTGTGCGAATAGCCAAAGCTCCAAGATACAAAACTGACGTTAAATTGACAAAAACATATACTAAAAGCCAAAAAACTGCTAAAATTGTGCGCACACGATTGTCATATCGTTTTTCAATATATTGTGGCATTGTATAAATTTCAGCTTTTAAAAAAACCGGTAAAAAGAATTTTCCAACAATTAATAATGTAATAGCAGCCATCCATTCGTAAGAAGCTATTCCTAAGCCAATTGCAAAACCAGAACCAGACATACCGATAAATTGCTCTGCGGAAATATTGGCAGCTATTAAAGAAGCTCCTACTGCCCACCAAGTTAGCGATTTGCTTGCAAGAAAATAGTCATCAGAAGTTTTTTGTTTTCCGTCCTTTTTTCGCGAAACCCAAAGCCCTACACCAATGATTAATACAGCATAAGCTCCAAAAATTAAATAATCTAAAGTTGAAAATCCAATAGTCATCTGTTTTTGTTTTTATAAAATTTATATTTTTTTATTACTTTATTTGCACGCACCTGTTCCATTGGCTATCTGAACGGTATAAATTTCTGGTTCTATCCCAAATTTCATTTTATATGAATCAATAATATGCTGTGAGAAATTTTCTATTTCATTTATTCTTAGCAAGTTAAGTGTGCAACCACCGAAACCGCCTCCCATCATTCTTGCCCCTAAAACGTTTGAGTTTTTAAGAGATTCTTCTACTAAAAAGTCTAATTCAGAGCAACTTACTTCATAATTATTCCTTAAACCTTTGTGTGATTGGTACATTAATTGCCCTAATTTATATAAATCATTGGTTTCAAGAGCCTTAAATGCTTTATATACTCTTTCGTTTTCTGAAACAACAAATTTGCAGCGTTTGTAAATTAAAGCAGATAGGCTTTCTTTGTAAGCTTCTAAAAACAAGCTATTTACATCGCGCAAGGCTGTTATTTTGCTATCAAATTTTTTTAAAATAGCGACACCTTCTTCGCATTGTCTTCTGCGAATGTTATATTCCGAAGAAGCTAAAGAATGTGATACTTTTGTATTACATAATAAAAAAGTATATGCACCTAAATTCAAAGGTGCGTATTCGTATTCTAAAGTTCGGCAATCGAGTTTAATTGCCATATTTTCAAGCCCATACATGCTTGCAAATTGGTCCATAATACCGCATTGCACGCCAGCGTATTCATGTTCGGCTTTTTGTGCAATTTTTACCAGATTAATTTTGCTTTTGCTAAAATTAAAAATAGAATTTAGAGCAAAAGCAAAACCATTTTCGAGTGCCGCCGATGACGATAAACCTGCACCCAGCGGAATATTTCCTCCAAAAACACAATCAATTCCTTGAATTTGAGTGTTTTCCTTATGAAATTGAGCTATAACTCCTAACAAATAATTTGCCCAATGACAAGTACTTTTGGAAATTTTTAATATATTAGTTTCAAAAAACTCATTCAAATCGTAGCTATAAAGTCGTATTTTTTCTACATTATTTTTTGCAACAGCAAAAAAAATTTCTTTATTTATAGCTGCCGGAAACACAAAACCATCGTTATAATCAGTATGTTCACCAATAATATTTATACGCCCTGGAGAGCGAAAAAGTTCTGGTTGTGAATGAAATAGCTCAGTGAATTTATCTATTAATTTTTCTCTTAGCATTTTTAATTTTTTTTTTCAAAGCTAAAAAAATATTTTAAAAGTTCAAAATAAAATTCACTTTTGGAATTTTTTTTAATTTTTTAATTTTTTTTTTCTATTCTTATTAAATACTTGATTTTTATATAGTTAATTACTAAAATCTAAATATTTATGTATTAAAAATATATAGTTTACTATTTTTTTGCTACAAATGCACGAATAAACTCAAATTCAACAAATTAGCAAACTATTGTTTTTTTATTTAATTTTATTAATTTTTAATGAATTAAACAATTATTGAACGAATCAATGTTTTAGAAAAAAAGTAAAAATATATAAAACTTTGAATATCAATTATTTGATATGCAAGTATCTATTTTACATTTTTCTTTATTATTGAGTAATTGCACACGTTTTTAATTGATTCAAATCAATTTATGTGTTAAATTATTTTTCATATTTTTTAACAATTTCGGCGCCATTAAAATAATGCTTTAAAATTTGAAGATAATTATAGCCATTATTTGCCATTACTGCTGCGCCAATTTGGCATAAACCAACGCCATGCCCCCAACCTGCACCTTTCAGGGTAAAAGATTGAGGAATGTTGTTTATTTTTTCGCCTTCTTCCACCATAAAAGCTGAGCTAAATAAATGACTTTCAGACAGTATTCGTCTTATTTCGAGTTCTTTCCCAATGGTTAAAGTTTTTTTATTTCCCTTTATTTCCAATTTTACAATTCTTCCGGATTCACCTCGTTCTATGGGTGTTAAACTCAAAATTTCACCAAAATTAATACCAGATTTTTTTAAAATTAATGCGGACAAATTTTCTTGTTTTAAAACGACTGTCCAACGATAAAATTCAGTGTCAAGGTCGTAATCATTCAAAATTTGTTCTAAAACTTGTTTGTCTTTTGTATTACAAAAAGCAGCATGTGCATTTAAAATCCAATTCTTAGCATTTTCCTCAATTTTTAAATCGGCTTTGGCAAATTCGCTTTCTGTTTGATTATCAATTATTTTTGATAGATATGGGAAATGTGTATTTTCCCAAGCGTATTCAAAATTTTCGGAAACTCCACCGCAAGATTTTGAAAAACGTGCATCGCATAATTCACCAGCATACATTAAAACTTCGCCATACGTTGATGCAACCGCATCAATAGATTTTAGAGTTGAAATCTGCGTAACACCTTGATAACGTTGGCAATGGTCGTCTGCACAAACATCAAATAATTTGTGGTCGTGATTATCGTACCACTTAATTAGCTCATTTTCAGCGTTTGATACAATAAATTCGGTTTTTGTTTTTTGCTTACCTTTAAGCCTTCTTTCAATTTGTGCCAAAAGCCATGAACGCGATATAACTGCATGAGCTTTAAGTAATTCCAAATCCGAAGTTGCTTTCATTTCAGACGAAATTACACTTTTTAAATATTCTTCTACCGGAATATGATTGATTACCCAAACTTTTTCATCTTCAGTTTTAAAAATCAATTTTCCTCTAAATCTCTGATTTTGTTTTTGTTGCCAATGGAAATTAATTCCTATCACTACATCAAATATTTCTGCTGTTGCCGTTTTATAAATCTCTGGAATAAGCGTTATTTCTGAAAAAGTTTTCTCAAAGCCGCTAATTTTAATTTCCCCTTTATAAAATTGAACATCAAGAATACCTGCTATTTTTTTATTACCTTCTTTAAAATAGTAATTTTCATTTAATTGAAAATGAATTTTTTGCGAATGTAAGATACCAATATTAACTATCGATTCCATTGTACTTTTATTAAGATTATTAAAAAAATAAATTAAATTAAATCGGTAAAATATTTACCTGATTATTTTATATAAAAAGTTAGACTGTTTGTGAAATTGCTTCTAAATAATTATCAACTGCTGCTCGAACTGAACCATTTAATAGTAGTAAACGTTTCGCTTCGTCATAAGAAATGTTTTGAATTTCTTCCAAAATCATTCGTGTACCTCTATCTACTAACTTCTTGTTTGTCAATTGCATATCAACCATTTTATTCCCTTTAACTCTACCTAATTTTACCATAAGCGAAGTTGTTATCATATTCAAAACCAGTTTTTGAGCGGTGCCTGCTTTCATGCGCGTGCTGCCGGTTATAAACTCGGGACCTACAATGGGTTCAATCGAAATATCGACAACTTTGGCTATTTCGCTGTTCTTATTGCATGTAATACAAGCAGTTAGTAAACCATGTTTTCGAGCTTCAATAACACCACCAATAACATAAGGCGTACCACCCGACGCAGCAATTCCCAAAACGCTGTCTTTTTCGTTAATATCAAATTTTAAAAGGTCTTTCCAGCCCATTTCAAAATTATCTTCGGCATCTTCAACGGCTTTGCGAATAGCTCTGTCGCCACCAGCTATCAATCCTACTATAATTCCTTCAGGCATGCCGTAAGTTGGCGGAATTTCTGAAGCATCTAAAATTCCCAAACGACCGCTTGTTCCGGCACCTATATAAAAAAGCCTTCCACCTTTCTTTACACGTTTTACTAATTTTAACACAAATTCCTCTATTTTTGGAATTTCAGTAGCTACAGCCAAATGAATTTTTGCATCTTCTTTATTAATATTTTCCAGTATTTCTTTTACCGACATTTTTTCTACATCGTTGTATAGCGAAGGAGCTTCTGTTGTTTTCATTTTTATAAAATTTATAATTTAATATTATTTTCTTTTTTTCAGCTATTTTTTAATAAATGATATGTAAAACTTTAAAACCTATTATTTTTAGACTTTGGACAAAAATAGCATTTTTTTAATAAAAAAAAGATTTGTAAATTAG
>DYNA01000041.1 GCA_020721325.1 Paludibacter propionicigenes | reverse complement strand
GGTGCAGATGGCTTAGATTCAGGTGGTTACACTTTAAAAATTGAACTTTCGCCTATGCAGTAGTTTTTAAACTTTTATTCACAAAAAATACGACTTTTTTTATAAAAAATGAATTGAAATATACCATGAAAAAAAGAGCAATTACTTTTTTATTAAATGAAAAAGGAGTGGATAAATTTTTGCACGAAATTAACTTTCAACTTTGGCAGTTTAGTGAAAAAATAACGGATTTTTATTTTCAAAAATTAAAAAATGATGTTGTGCGATTAATGAACAAATGTAATTCTCTAAACGAAGCCCTCGATTACCGAAGGCTTGATTATCAATATTTTGAAAAAAGTATGGAAAAAATTAAAATCGATGTATTGAATTTTATTGAAAAAATACCGGAGTATTTTTTTTAATAAATCCAATTTTTATAAAAAGTTAAAAAAATAGAATATCAAATTTTGATGTTCTATTTTTTGTTTTTTCAAAAAATAAAAAATACAAATTTAGTTTATATTTTTTTACCAAAAGATTATTCTGAAAACTCTGAAGTAAAATGAAATTTTAAATCGGGATAATTCTCTTGAGCCAATTGCAATGCGTACAACGATTCGGCAAGAAAAACATTCCTACCGTACTTGTCTTCAGCCATGTATTGATGTTTTCGCTTACGCAAATCGGCTATTTTGTCGGAAGTTCCGGTAACCCAAGCGGCTTTGTAGAGAGTGAGCGGTTCAAACCGAACTTTTGCATTGTACTCATGCTCAAGGCGATATTCGATAACTTCGTATTGAAGTGCGCCAACTGTGCCAATAATTTTTCGCCCGTTAGAAAGTTTTGTAAATAATTGCGCTACGCCTTCGTCTAAAAGCTGGTCGATTCCTTTGGCTAACTGCTTAGATTTCATAGGGTCTCCATTTTCTACATAGCGAAACATTTCAGGTGAAAAACTGGGTAAACCTTTGTAAGTGAATTGTTCCCCCTCAGTAAGTGTATCGCCGATTTTAAAATTTCCAGAATCATTCAGTCCAACTATATCTCCGGGAAATGCTTCTTCTATAACGGATTGTTTAGCAGCCATAAAAGCGGTTGGATTTGCAAATTTTTGCCATTTTTGGTTCTGAACATGCAAATAATTTGTATTTCGTTTAAAAATTCCCGAAACGACTTTTACAAAAGCAATTCGATTGCGATGATTGGGGTCCATGTTGGCATGAATTTTAAATACAAAGCCGGAAAATTTTTCTTCGTAAGGACTAACTATTCGTTCGGAACTATTCCTATTTTGTGGCTTTGGTGCTATTCTGATAAAGGATTCGAGAATTTCTTTTACTCCAAAATTATAAAGCGCGCTACCAAAAAAAACAGGAGAAACTTCAGCATTTTGATAAGCTTCGATGCTAAATTCGGGATAAACTTCTTCAACAACTTCAATTTCTTCGCGCAAAATTCTGGCAAATTTTTCACCAATTTTTTGGTCAAATTCGGGTGTATTTATGTCTGAAATAATTTCGGGTTCTTCAGCTATTTGTTTATCTTTTCCGGTAAAAAGATTTAAAGTTTTATTGTACAAATTATAAATGCCTTTAAGTTCTTTTCCCATTCCAATATTCCACGAAAGTGGTCGAACTTTTAATTCTAATTTTTGTTCAATTTCATCTAAAAGCTCAAATGGGTCTTTGCCTTCGCGGTCGAGTTTGTTAATAAAAACCATTACCGGCGTTTTTCTCATTCTGCAAACTTTTACAAGCTTTTCTGTCTGAATTTCAACACCTTTGGCTACATCAATTACCACAATAACGCTGTCGGCAGCCGTGAGTGTACGAAAGGTATCTTCGGCAAAATCTTGGTGTCCGGGCGTATCGAGAATATTAATTTTAATGCCTTCGTAGTCAAATCCCATAACCGAAGTGGCAACAGAAATACCGCGTTGTCTTTCAATTTCCATAAAGTCGGAAGTGGCAGTTTTCTTTATTTTATTAGACTTTACAGCACCGGCTATGCGAATGGCACCACCGAAAAGCAAAAGTTTTTCGGTAAGGGTTGTTTTTCCGGCGTCGGGGTGGCTTACTATAGCAAAGGTTCGCCTGCGGTCAATTTCTTCTTTTAAATTCATCTTTATTTGTAAAAAATTTGCTTTAACGCTTTATTTTATTATAATTTTTAAACTCATTTTGAGGTGCAAAGATAGTGAAAAAGTTTTGGTTTTAACAATTCTAATTTTTCAAAAAAATGTTTAAAATGGATAAAACCAAATAATTTGGAATTGTTTTTATAAAAAAAATTGGCTTTTTTTATAAACAATTTTTAGATTTTATATCTTTTTTTTAAAATTTGATTTTCTATAACTTTTTATAAAACAACTTGTTAGGTGTAAATTATTTTTTTATAAAAATTAATTTTCAAAAAATTGTTTGATATTCTAAAAAATACAATTATTTTTACTAATTGAATTGTATAAAAAAAAGGATTTTTTTAAAATTCTAAATTATTAGAAACCAGATTTTTAGTAATAATGTATTGTTTTTACATTCATAAGTTAAAAACAATTTCATTTGTTTTTGAAACAATAAAACTATTTGAAAAACAAGATATTACAGCATGAAAAACATTAACATTGGTAATCGAATTTTACTGATTGTTTCGATAATTATTTTACTTTTAGTTATTAGTTTGGCACTAATAAGTCGTTTTTATTTATCCAAAAGTTATGAGGAAGAAATAGAGGAAACGGTTCATACACGAAAAATAAAGTTTATTGAAGAAATCAATAATTTAACAACTTATGCTTTGTATAGTGCGAGTATTTGTTCAGAATTGCCATTTGCGAAAAATGCGTATAAATATTATTATAAAACCGATAGTTTTGAGAGAGCTTCTGAGCGTTTGAAGCATGATTTGGACAATTTAGTGTTAAATTTACAACAAAATAGTACGCTCAATTTACGTATTCATTATCAATTGCCTCCCAATATATCCTTTGCGAGAAGTTGGACTAAGGAACGGGGAGATGTGATTGAGAAATTTAGGCGTAGTATAGTGTATATCAATAAATTCCAATCGCCATTAACCGCCATAGAATTGGGGCGTCCGGGAATTTTATTGCGCGGAATAGCTCCTATATTTGATGAAAATGCCAAATACATGGGTTCGGTTGATGTTTCTTTTCCGTTTTCCGATGTTTTTGAAAAATTTTACACTCCGCAAAATGAGGCTTTGGGCGTTTATTTGCAAGTGCGTGATTATTCGAGCTATGCGCGTGATTCTCTGCAACATAGAGTAGGTAATTATATTTTAAATAATGTTTCATCATCAAATTTTGTTACGGACTTAGTTACCCGCGAAGATTTAAGTTATGCTACTGATAATGAGGAGTTTTTTAATCCCAAAGGAGATATTTCGCAATTTGTCTATCCGATTTACGATTATCAAGATGAATTGATTGGTTTTATTGTGCATCAAATCGATAAATCGGCGCACAAAGAATTGATGATGCACATGAATATTTTTATTTTTATTATGGGAATATTCTTTTTGCTCATTTCTATCGTTTTTTTACGTTTGTATGTGCTTAAAAATGTGAGTATTCCGTTGTATAAAATTAAGGAGAAGATAATCAATATAAAAGATGGACAATTTCAAGAGATTTTTGACTTTGAAAACAATGACGACATAGCCGAGATAGGTGTTGAAATAAATTCTTTGGCACAATATCGCCTCAGAATTAAGGAATTAATTGAAACTATAGAGCATGGAAAGGTAAAAAATGTTGATTTAAGTCAATTTAATAAAAACGATTCTTTAACACAATCGCTCTTGCGCATGCATGAGAGTATAATGAACACGCAAGAGCGTGAAAAGCAACGCATTGAAGATGAACGAATTAGAATTTGGACTTCCGATGGATTTTCAAATTTCAATAAAATTATTCGTGAGCATTCCGATTTGAATCGTTTAGCAGATGCTGTTTTGAAAGAATTAATTGAGATTTTGGGTGCTAATCAAGGCGGTTTGTTTGTATTAACTAAAAAAAATAAAAACAATCCAAAATTTGAACTTTTAGCATCTTATGCTTACGACAGAAGGCGTTTTTTCCGAAAAGAAATTGAAATGGGTGAGGGTTTGATAGGAATGGTTGCCATAGAAAAAGAAACCCTTTATTTGACAAATTTGCCCGAATCTTATGTAGAATTGACCTCCGGTTTGGGTAGTGCCACCCCGCGTTGTTTGCTTGTTGTGCCTTTGCTACAAGAAGATAACATTTTGGGTATCATAGAATTAGCTTCATTAATTGAGTTTGAAGAATATAAAATAAAATTTGTAGAAGAAGTGGCAAAAACCATTTCATCGAGCATTTCGATAACTCAGATAAATAAGCAAACGCAAGAATTGCTGAATGAAACAAAATTTCAAGCCGAGCAAATGGTTTCGCAAGAAGAGGAAATGCGTCAAAATATGGAGGAGTTGAAAGCTACTCAAGAAGAAATGCAAAAAAAGGAGATGTTTCAAACCAAAGAAATAGAAAATTTGAACATTCAATTCTCAAAGAAAATCAATGAGTTAAAGCTCAAAGAGCTTGAAATGGAAAGTTTGTTTAATGCTTTAAATACTTCTACTTTTTTATTAGAATACGATTTGGAAGGAAATATTATTTTTGTAAACGATTTTGCCTTAAAACTTTTTGGAAAACAAAAGCACGAAATTATAGGAAAACCACAAACAGCTTTTGTGCAATATTCTGATATTCAGATGCAAGAGTGGCGTTTGATGTGGGAAAAGTTGAAAAATGGCGAAATGGTTAAAACAACTCAACGTTTAATAATCAATAATGCAGAAACTTGGCTTGCAGAAACTTACATTCCAATTATAGATGAGCGGGGTGGAATTAAAAAAATTCTAAAAATAGCTTACAACATTACAACCGAAAAAATAAAAGAGCGAGAATTGAAAGATGCCATTGAAGAAGTGGCAAAAATTAGAGCCAGCCAAAGTAGAACCATTGATAAATTAGTAGAACGGTCGGAGCGTAAAGAACAAAAATTAAAGCAAGAAATTCAAAAATTGAAAGAAAAATTTGGGCAATAGTATAAAAATTTAGTTGAATGGCTTCAGAAAAGCTTAAAATATTAATTCAAGAATTTGCTGCCGATGGTCAAATTTCGGCTAATGAATATGCTTTGCTTCAAGAAAAAGCCAAAGAAGAAGATATTTCAATTAGCGTTCTTGATTTATTGATTTCAAATGCTTTAGAAAAAGTTAAACACCAAGAGGAAAATAATAAATCCGGTTTTTTTGTTTTAAACGAAACTCCCGAAACTGAGTTAAACATCGAAAAATCTGGTTTTTATGTTTTGCAAGAGAATGAAAATCAACCGCAAACTACGATAAATGTTACTGACAACAATTCTCAACAATCGAATATTGAAAAAAGTCTTTTTTCGCCAAGCGAAGCTTATTTTTCAAACGAGCAACTTCTTACAAATCAAGGGAATATGAGCGAAATATATGTCGGAATCCGACATATTCGCAAGGTCATTATCAAGCGTCTGAAACCTCAGGATAGGAAGAATGAACTCTATATCAACTTGTTATACAAAGAATTTAACAATGCTTTGGCACTCGAACACCCAAACATAGTGCGGGTTTTTGACAGTGGCGAGGACGAAAAAGGTCCGTTTTATTACATGGAATACATCGATGGGCGACCTTTGACAACTTTGATAGGCAAATTTGGTATTCAAAGTCATAAATTGGTTCAAAAATTGGCTTTTGAAATCCTATCGGCATTGGATTATGTGCATAAAAAACAGGTTTTTCATCGCGATTTGAAGCCCGATAATATTTTGGTTACCTTTAAAGGCGATAATGTTAAAATTCTCGATTTTGGCTTGGCACTTACGGACGATTTTATTGATAACATTCACAAAGTCGGAACACCCAAATATGCAGCTCCCGAACAGTCGAACAAAGATTTTCCGGTTGATGGACGCGCTGATTTGTATGCTTTTGGTCTAATTTTGACAGAAATGATTACCGGAAACAGTAAAGATGCAAAAAAAGTAGGTTCTTTTTCAAAAAAAATGGAACAATTGATTGTGCGTTGCACGGAAACTTTGCCTGTGAATCGGTTTTTATCGGCTCAAGAAATTTTAACCGAGTTTGAAAAAATTTCAATTCAAAACAATCGTTTTGCCGATAAGGCAATTGAAATAGAACAAAAAAAACCGGAAAATAAAAAGCAAGAATTTATTGTTCCAAAACCGGAAAAAGCAAATATTACAGAATATAAACCTAAAAATGAAAATATTGATAAAAAAAATTCTTTTACAAAAAATCAAAATTTTAATCCACGAAAAGAATATTCTAAGGCATTTTTATGGATAGTTTTTATCATTTTAGTAATCGTAGGAATTTATATTTTTCAAAATTCAAAAAAAGGAAAAACAAAAACAACAGACGAGTCTGAATTGGTTCAAGAGCCTAAAATAATGTACATTACAGCAAAAAAGTTGCGTTTGCGTTCGTCTAAAGAAGTGAACAAAAAAAATGTAATTGGGCTGTATCATCGGGGTACAAAGGTTGAAATAATTGAAATGGACTCGCAGTGGGCGCATGTTAAAATTCTCGATAAGCAAGGATACATGGCTTTTCCCGAAAAGTTTCTTTCAGAAGAACCTGTTGTTGAATAATTTTTTTATAAAAAAAAAGAGGTATTTTTAAAAAAAGAAAAAAGGACAAAATAAAATAGATTTAATAAAATTTATTGCAATGAAAAGTTTTAAAAATTGGAAAGTATTAACAAAATTATCAGTTCCTTATTTGATTATTTTTTTGGTACTTATTTTCGACTTTATCAGTCTTTACGTGTATATGTTTAGTATCGACAACAATGCACGCGCTATGGCTGTGGCAGGAAAAAACCGAATGCTTTTGCAAAAATCGGCTTATACCGTTGAATTGGTAGCAAGAGCAAATAAAAATAAGCACAACGAATTAGATGAAATAATAAAAACGATAGATAAAAATTTGCTTGTTTTTGACAAAGGCGGCTATGTAGCTGAGTTTAAAGAACCTCTCGAACCGCTGCCTGAAGAGTTAAAATACATTTTGCTATCGGTGCGCGAACAATGGGAACCGTTTAAAAACAATGTGAATATATTGCTTGATGCTCAATTAGTTACATATCAAAAAAGGGTAACAGTAGAAGTTTCCGATTCAACCGACCAGAGTGCAAGCACCTCGAGTTTTATTACCGAACTCTCTGCACAAGCTACCGAAGCGGTAAATTACGTGGAAACTTATTCCGACCCGCTTTTTTTTGAATTTGATAAATTGTTGATTGAAATCATTCGTTTGGAAGAAAAAGAAAACCAGAAAAGTTTTTTAATGACTTTTTTTCTATTGATTTTAAATTTAATTATTATTGTTTTGGCTATTTATTTTGGAAATCGCTCCATTGTAAAGCCTATCAAATACTTGGCTGATAAATCGAAATTATTAGCTAAAGGTAATTTTCAGACAAAAATTGATTTGCAATGCGACAATTCCATTGGCGAAATTGCAACGAATTTGGAATTGCTCAAACTTTCGCTTAGCGAGAAAACCGTTTATGTAAATGAGTTAATTTCAGAGAATTACACTTACGAATTTGCGGTTAAAAACGACAATGACAAACTGGGCTTGGCTTTAATTAATTTTAGAGATAGTTTAATAGCCAAATCAAAGGAAGATATCAACCGAAAACTAAAAGAAGCCAAACAAAATTGGCTTACTCAAAAATTAGCCGAATTTGGCGAAATTTTGAGAATCGACAACGATGAAATAGGTCAATTTTCGTTCAATTTAATCAAATACATTGTAAATAGTTTGGATTCCAATCAAGGCGGCATTTTTTTACTCAACGAAGAAAATAAAAGCGACATTCATATTGAATTGGTTGCTTCTATTGCTTTCGATAAACGCAAATATTTGCAAAAGCGAATTGAAATGGGAGAGGGCTTAGTGGGTAGAGTTATTTTGGAAAAAAAATCCATTTACATGAAAATGGTGCCGGAAGATTATATTCAAATCACCTCAGGATTAGGCGGTTCGCGTCCGCGAAACATCATTCTTGTACCGTTGCTTTTAAATAATGAAGTTTTTGGAGTGATAGAAATTGCAAGTTTTACCGAGCTGGAAGAACATCAAATCGAATTTTTGAACAAAGCCGGACAAAGCATTGCCTCTACGCTTGCCAGCGTAAAAACGGGTATTCGTACCTCAAAACTTTTGAAAGAATCTCAGGAACAACGTTTAACTTTAGCCAAAAAAGAGGAAGAAATGACTCTGAATATGAACGCACTCAAAAAGGTTCAAGCCGAAGCAAAAATTCAAGAAGAAGCCTTGAGTTCATTTACCGATTCGGTAAATCATACCTTGATTAGAGCCGAATTTAACACAAGTGGAGTTTTGGTTTATGCAAATACCAAATTTTTGCACAAACTCGAATATACTTCTAATTTGGATATTGAAGGACGTGAAATATTTTCATTCATTGATGTAAATGATTTAGAAGAATTTAGAAAAATGTGGGCGACCATTGCAGCCGGAGGTTCACATTTTGAAGGGCGCATAAAACACGTAACCAAACGCGATAACGAAATTTGGATGATAGCTACTTACACCGCCGTTAGAAATAAAAACGGCGATGTTGAAAAAATTCTGTTCCTTGGAATTGATGTTACCGAAGAAGAAATACGAAATCTTGATTACAAAGGACAAATCAGTGCTTTAGATATTTCAAACATAAAAGTTGAAATTTCGCCAAGCGGTATCATTCAGCATACCAACGAATTATTCCGCCAAGCGGTTGGATATTCGGAAGTTCAATTGGAAACCAAAACCATCTTCGATTTTATTCCCAAACAAGAAATTACACTTTTTAAATTAAACTGGGATAGAGTTTTAGCCAATGAAATTTATCAAGGCGAAATTAGAATAATGAAAGAAAATGCCGAAGATGCTTGGATTTTCGCCACATTTGCTCCGGTTTTGGATATTTATGGAAAAGTGTCGAAAATAATTATTTTGGCAACCAACATTTCCGAGCGTAAATTTATGGAAATCAAGGCAAAAGAAGACAGTCGGAAAATTTTAGAGCAAGCCGAAGAATTAACTCAAAATTTAGAAGAAGTGCAAGCCATTAGAGATGAGCTGGAAAAGAAAAATGCACTTTATGAAGCCAACAACTTAAAATTAGCCAACAGCGAAGGCATTTTGAAGAAAGCCTTAGAAAAATCCAAAGAAAATGAGCGAATTATTGTTGAAAAAACCCGTAGCTTAGAGTCAAGTGAAGAAGAAATTAGGCAAAATATGGAAGAATTGATGGCTACACAAGAAGAGCTTGAAAATCAAAAAAAATCGCTTGAAGATAAGAACAGCCGAATGAAAAAAAATGAAGAAGTCTTAAAAAAAATGCTCGAAAAAGCCAAGGAAAAGGAAAAAGAATATGCCAAAAAAGAAGAAGAACTCAATGAATTGATTGCAGAAAATCAAAAATTGAAGGAATTAATTAAAAAATATGACGAAGATAGAAAAAAATGAATAGATTTAATAAAATAGCTCAAATTTGGGACGCCAATCCCAGAAGACTTTTTATGGCGGAAGAGATTTTTAATGCTATTCGTGCCAAAATTGATTTACAACCCAACATGAAAGTTGCTGACATAGGCACAGGAACCGGACTTTTATTAATTCAATTTTTACCTTACGTAGAAAAGATTTTTGGTTACGACAACGCACCCGAAATGTTAAAAGTTTTGGCTGAAAAAACACAAAAAGCCCAAGTTTTTAATGTAGAAACCGTACTTTTTAATGCCGATAATGATTCTTTTCTCGAAAAGGAATTTGATTTGTTTGTTTCGAGTATGGCTTTTCATCACATTCAAGATGTTGAAAATCTGTTTGTTAAAATATATAAAGCGACCAAACAAGGTAGAAAAATAGCCATAGCCGATTTAGAGAAAGAAGACGGCACTTTTCATTCCGAAATTGATGACAGCATTAAGCATTTTGGTTTTGAAAAAGAGCATTTTTTTGCTTTTATTGAAAACGCCGGATTCAAAAATATTCAGGTAGAAACTATTTTTTCAACTCAGCGAGAAGGGAAATCTTTTCCAATCTTTTTGGCTACAGCCGAAAAATAAAATAAAATATTGATGGACAAAGACTTAAAACAACAATTTTCAAAAAATCCGAAAACTCCCATTGAAAGAGTCGATTCAAAATTGTACGAATTAGCTAACAGTCAGGAAGTTGAATTTGATACGCATTGTCATTTTTTCAATCACGAACACATTCCCGAAAAATATTTCCGGTTGCGTTTTCCGCTTCATTCAAAAAAATTTCTCGACCAAACCGAGCGGTTTTTCGACATGCTCAATCCATTTACCGGAGAAGATAAAATGAGCTATTATGCTTATTTTTTGAATTTTATAGAGCGAAAATCCATCGAAATAGCCGATTATTTCATTGGAATTCATTCGCCCGATACCATTTTTTGTCCGCTTTTGGTCAATATGGAATATGGAATAGCCGGAAAAGCAGCTCCTTTCTCACAACAAATTGACGAAATGGTGGAAATTCGCAAAAAGTATCCACGCCAAATTTTGCCATTTATTGGCATCGACCCCAACAGTCCGACTGCAAAAGCCGATTTTTTGCGAGCTTTTACGCCCGAACAAGGTTTTTTTGGAGTAAAAGTGTATCCGGCATTGGGTTTTTTACCTTCTCACCCCGTTTTGATGGACATTTTCGACATTTGCGAAGAGCGAAAAATACCCGTTGTTACCCATTCTGGTGGCGATTCGGTACATGCAACCGAAAAAATCATCGAAAATACCTTTTTAGATTACAATTCCAAAGGCGATTTGGTGCGAAAAATTGAAACCGTGCGGTTTCGGTCGGCTGCTTCTTATGGAAAATATTACAATTCACCCGCGCGTTGGGAAGCTGTTTTAAAAACTTTTCCCAATTTACGTCTCAATTTCGGACATTTTGGCGGAGGCAGCAATTGGAAAAAGCTGAAAAACAACAACTTCGATAACAAAGTTTTACGAATAATCGATTTAATGCACCGCTATCCCAATGTTTATTCCGATGTTTCCTTTTTAATGAGCGATGTAGAATTTTTTGATATATTTATAAAATTTTATAACAAAAATAAAATCTTACAAGAGCGAACTTTGTTTGGTTCAGATTTTTTTATGGTTGTAACCGAAGGAAAATATAAAAACATGCGAACCAATTTTAGAATGAATGTTGGAGATGAAATTTTCAAAACTTTAGCGCAGAAAAATCCGAAAAAGTTTTTATTTGATTTGTAAAATATTGTAAAAGATGAACTTAAAGAATTATAATCACATCGTTTGGGATTGGAACGGAACTTTACTCAATGATGTGGATATGTGTGTAAATTCGATGAATTTTTTACTCGAAAAATACAATAAACCATTGATTAACAAGGAAATATATAGAAATATTTTCGATTTTCCGGTAAAAGATTATTACGAAAAAGCCGGGTTTGATTTTGACGTTTTGGATTTTTCAATTGTGGGTATGGAATTTATTAAAAAGTATAATTCGCAAGTGAAAAAGCAAGATTTATATGCAAATGCAAAAGAAATAGTGCATTTTTTCTCACAAAAAAATAGAACACAAATCATACTTTCAGCTCGCGAACAAGAACAATTGGAAAATGAAATAGCTCATTTTGAACTGTTGCCTTATATTTCAAAAATAATAGGATTAAACAATAATTTTGCTTTCGGAAAAATAGAAAATGGAATTAATTATCTAAAAAACAATAAGATAGAAACGTTAAAAACCATATTAATTGGCGATACAACTCACGATGCCGACGTTGCAAAAGCCATGCAAATCGACTGCATTTTGATAGCAAACGGACATCAAAATAAGGATAAATTGGAAAAAGCAAATGTTCCGATAATTGATACTATTCTGGATTTAAAAAAGTTTTTTTAATTTAAACTATTTTTTAATATAAATTTTTATAAGGAAAAAAAATACATTTTTCCAAAAAAAAATTTTAATAATAAAAAAAATGAAAATAGCTTTAATTGGTTATGGCAAAATGGGCAAAGAAATTGAAAAAATTGCACTTGAGCGTCATCACGAAATTGTGCTAAGAATTGATATTCAAAATATTAGCGAGTTTACAAAAGAAAATTTACAAAAAGCCGATGTAGCCATTGAATTTTCGCGCCCCGAAACGGCATTTAATAATTATTTAATGTGCTTTGAAGCCGGTTTACCCGTAGTTTCTGGCACAACCGGTTGGCTGGAAAAGTGGAAAGAATTAGAAATTTACGTTAAAAGAAAAAATGCCACTTTTTTTTATGCTTCAAATTTTAGTTTGGGTGTTAATTTAACTTTTAAAGTGAATGAATTTTTAGCTAAATTGATGAACAAATATTCCGATTACAATGTAGAATTAACTGAAATACACCACGTTCATAAGTTAGACAAGCCCAGTGGTACGGCAGTAACTTTGGCTAATCGAATAATAGTAGAAATAGATAGGCTGGATAATTGGGTAATTGACAAAGAAAAAAATACGGCAAATCATTTGCCTATTTTATCGCTTCGCGAAGGCGAAGTTCCCGGAACGCACATTGTAAAATACGAATCGCAATTTGATGATATTCAATTGATTCATACTGCAAAAAATAGAAAAGGCTTTGCTTTGGGTGCGGTATTGGCTGCTGAGTATTCATTGGGTAAAATCGGAATGCTGACAATGGAAGATTTATTGCATTTTTAGTAAATTTTTTCCTTAAAAAAAAAATAAAAATAAAAGGATTTTTTTTTTCAGATTTATTTCTTTGTGTATTAAAAAAATGTTTTCTATATCATTTTTTATTTTCTACTGGAAGTTTATCGTTTCAATTTATTAATAAACAGCTTATTGCAAATTATTTTGAACGCATTTTACAAACGATTGAGACGATAATTTTAAATTTGTTCACATTTGATTCGAGGTTTTGAAAAAAAATTAAAAAGTTTTTTTTAGCTAAAATACCAAAGAAATTTTTTAATAAAAAAAAAAAATTAAAAAAGATTTTGCAAAATGAAATTTGTAATCTATCTTTGAACTATCAAACTTTATAAAATTTTATAAACTAAACATTTTTCCAATGGGATATTATAAAACAATTGATGGCGTTAAATATGATGCCGAACTATTAGAAGCAGCCGAAAAAGCAGTAGCTGGACGCGGCGATGGTAGAATTTCGTTAGAAGATGCGCAAGATTTGCTCGAAAAAGTAAAAGACGGCGACACTTATACCGATGTTGAAAAAGCTACAATGGCTTACATTCGAGACAATTTTAAATGGACTGAGCAAGCCGATGAGTGGTTTAGAACCGAAATTAGAAAATGGGCTGCTACAAAGTAAAAAAATTAGATAAAAGCTTTACTACTTCAGTAAAGCTTTTTAAATTTATTTTATTTTTCTATTTTATTTGTTAAAATACCTAAATATTTATTTTTTTAACGTAAATTAATATTAAAAATCAAATTTTTTTATTTTTCTTTACGTTTTTAAAGCAAAGTGTATATTTTTAGTTAATTTATTATGAAAGAAGAGATTAAAAAATCAGGAATTAGTTTCTGGAACAATAAATGGTTCAAATTTAGTATTGTGAGTTTTGTTTATTTATTGTTTGTCATTTGGTTAGAAAATTATTGGTTATTGATAGGTTTAGCCATTATTTTTGATATGTACGTAACCAAAAAAGTTCGTTGGGCATTTTGGAAACCCAGAGACCCCAAAAAAATAACTCCGCTTGTAGAATGGGTTGATGCCTTGATTTTTGCGGTTGTAGCAGCGTCAATCATTCGTATGTTGTTTTTTGAAGCCTTTACCATTCCTACTTCTTCTATGGAAAAAACTTTGTTGGTGGGCGATTATTTGTTTGTGAGCAAGGTTAGTTACGGTCCGAAAATGCCAAATACGCCACTTTCGTTTCCATTTGTGCATCATACATTGCCGTTTACGAAGTATTCGCAGTCGTTTTTGACTTGGATTGAGCGTCCATACAAGCGAATCAAAGGTTTACAAGAGATAAAACGCAACGATATTGTCGTTTTTAACTTTCCCGAAGGCGATACGGTGGTTTTGGAGCATCAAGAACAGAGTTATTATGCTTTAAAACGGCAATTGGGTTACGATTATTTGGTTTCTAATTTTAATTTGGGAGTTCGTCCGGTGGATAAAAAAGAAAATTACATTAAGCGATGTGTTGCGGTTTCGGGCGATTCGCTGCAAATTAAGCATGGTGAGCTGTTTATCAATGGTTTACCTGCCGTTAAGCACACCGATATGCAATACAAATACGATATTGAAACCACAAGTGGTTCTTTGAACAAATTGAAAATGAGAAAATTAGGTGTTTCGGAAGACGATTTAAAAGTTTCACCGCTTACTGGCAGTTTGTATCAGTTGCCTTTGACAAAGAAAAATGCCGAAATAATTAAAATGTTTCCGAGTGTAAAATCGGTAAAACAAGTTGAAATGCCCGATGGAGCTTATGCCAATTATATTTTCCCGAACGACCCAAAATTTGCTTGGAACGAAGACAATTTTGGTCCGATTTGGGTGCCTCAAAAAAATGTTACCATTGAAATAACCATGAAGAATATTGCTTTATATCGCAGAGTTATAGATGTTTATGAAGGAAACGATTTTGAAATTAAAGGCGATAAGATTTTTATAAACGGCAAACAGGCAAGCGAATATACTTTCAAAATGAATTATTATTTTATGATGGGCGACAGTCGTCATAATTCTGCCGATTCGCGTTTTTGGGGTTTTGTACCTGAAGACCACGTAGTTGGAAAAGCTGCTTTCATTTGGCTTTCGCTCGACCCTGATGAAAAATTTTTAGGTAAAATTCGTTGGAAACGTTTATTTAGTTTTGTACACGAATAGTTTTTTTTTACAAAATCCGAAAATTTTCGTAACAAATTAATTTTCAGCTTATTGTTTGTAATTAGAACTTTGCCAAAGTAGAAAAACTTTGGCAAAGTTCAAAGATTTTAAAAATTGAAAAATTAACGATTTATCATTACTTTTTCAGTAGATTTTCCATTTTTGTTGTAAATATTTACAATGTAAATTCCGCTTTTAATTTCCGAAACGTTAATTTGAGGATTGTTTCCTAAATTGTTCATTTCCAAAACTTTCTCACCCAACAAGTTCATTATTTCAAGTTTATCCACATTGTTACCCATTGTTTCGATGAATAAAATATCGCTCGAAGGATTTGGAAAAACATTGAATTTTGTGGTTCTCACTTGTTCTACCACAGTATTATTTCCAATCGTTGGTTTAGGTAACTGTTTGGTAGTGAATATTTTGTATTCGCCCGGAAACAGTGGAATATCGGTATTTAAGTTGCTTACCGTCATGCTTTCGCCCGAAAAATATTCGTACCAAGTGCCTGTTTTTGTAAAAGCAGCATTGCTGTTTCCGCCGTAAACATCGGTATTTCCCAAAATAATTACGTCCATATCAGAGTGGAAAAGTCGAATGCGTTTTTGCCCCCAAGCTCCTACATTGATGTCGTAATTCCAAGTGCTAAAAGCGGGTTCGGTGGTTTTCAACTTGTTCAAAGCGGCAAACACCTGATACACACGCTTGCGCACGGGTTCGTCAAAATATTCCCATTTTACGGGTTTTCTTCCGGTTCTACCGTTGTATTCGATGCTGTAATCGTAACCCAATTCGCCAAATTGCCAAATCATTTTTGGTCCGGGCATGGGTATATACATGTTGGCAGCCACTTCCAAACGCGCTATGGCATTATCTTTTACTTTCAAATCGTAAGTAGAAACGGCACTGTTTCCGTACACTAAACTCTTGGCTATCAGGCGTTCTTCGTCGTGGCTTTCCATGTAAGCAATCAAATTGGGGTAATTAAATCCACGTTGTTGGTACGAAGCCCATGAAATATCGCTGTTTGATGGAAATCCCATAACCAACTCATTGTATTTGGAATTCATATTTCCCCAAAGCATCATTCCGGCATTAGCCAAAGCAAGTTCTTCTGAATTATCGGTTAAATGTTCCAAAATTACATAATGGCGGTCGGTGGGTGCAAATTTCCAAATTTCGCCAGCCATACGGTTCAAAATATTGATACGGCTTTGGTCGTAAGCCCAGCCATTGTTTTCTACATTTGTAAAACCTTTGGTAAAGTCGAATCGGAAACCGTCAATTTTATATTCGTTAATCCAGAAAGAATTAACACTGTCCACAAGTTCTTGAGTGTGAGTGCTTTCGTGGTTAAAATCGTATCCCCAAGCATACTCAGTATTTGGAGCATATTCATTGTACCAAGGATTATTTGCTGTCGGTCTGTCGTTGGCTGCGTCGTAATACATTTTCAAAAAAGGCGATTGACCGTAAGAATGGTTCAGAACCATGTCTTGAATAACCGCCATTCCGCGCGAGTGGCATTCGTCGATAAAGGCTTTGTAATCTTCGCGCGTGCCGTAGGCTTTGTCGGGAGCAAAATAAAACGACGGATTGTAACCCCAACTGTCGTTTCCTTCAAATTCGCTGAAAGGCATTAATTCAATGGCATTTACGCCCAAGTTTTGCAAATAATCGAGTTTCGCTTTGGCAGCATTTACCGTTCCTTCGGTTGTAAAATCGCGGAAATGCAATTCATAAATAACCAATTTACTTATGTCGGGGCGGTCAAAATTAGCAACTTGCCAATTGTAAGCCGGTCTATTGGTTTCCAAAACCGATGCCGTTCCTTCGGTTTTTCCGTCGGGGTAAGCTATCAAATTAGGGTAAACCGTAGCAGTGTTGTTAATCCATTTGTCGTTCCAAGGGTCAGAAATTTTTTCGCAATACGGGTCGGCTACACGAATTGCACCATCAACAAAATACTGGAAAATATATTCTTGATTGGGAACTAAATTGGTCAGTTCGAGCCAAAAATAATCGCCATCTTTTTTCATCAAATAATTAGGATTTAACATCCAATTATTGAAATCGCCAACAACAAAAATGTATTGTTTTTGAGGTGCAAAAAGCACCAAAGTTGCCTTCGTATTATCGGTTTTGTTGTAATTGATACCTTTAACCAAACCATTTGGTTTTGTAGCATTTACAGTAGTCGGTTCAGTATAAAAATACCTTTTTTCTTCTTTAAAAGTAGTTCCGTCGTTGGCTTTAAAAACCACTTCGTGCAAACCGGAAGTAGTTGTATTATAAGTAGTTGCAATGGTTGTAACGCCGGTTAAGGATTGAACGGAAACATTATCGACCAAAATTTGCATGTTTGAACTCGCACTTGCTTGAGCTTCCAATTCCACATCAGAATTGAGAGCCACAATAGCATTGTTTGTGGCAGGTTTAGTAACTTGCAAACTCAATTCGGGTTCATAAACCAACGCAAAAATGTCTTTTCCGCCAACATCTTTTCCTTCGGGCGAACCGGTTGAGCCTCTAAAAACGAACGCCATTTTTTTTATATTTTCATTGGCAGGCACACCGTAATACTCTTTAATACTGGGAGTTATGCTCAAAGTATAAGTGTTGGCATCAATACGTGTCAATTTGGCTTTGGGCAAATTGGTACTCCAAGCAGCGATTACATATTTCCAGTCCGAATCACTGGTACTTTTGTCGGTAATTACTCCCGTGTGTGCATATACATCGCCCGCGTAATTTGCCAATCCGGCATTTCCTTGTAGGGCATTAAAAGTTACCACTACCGCATCGCCTTGTTGCGGAAAAGTAGGATTGGTGGTTACTACTTGCGCAAAGTTTGTTTGTACCAACAAACCCAACACAAGCACAAAAAACCATTTCATGTACTTATTTTTCATATTTTTATTATTTTAAGAAGTATTTTTTCAAAAAAAAGAAAAAAAAAGAATTGTAATTTTGAAAAAAATGTTATAAAAAAATAAAGCTTACAATGCGTTTTTAATCTATTTTTTATACTTCGAGGGTTAAAAAAAATTCTATGTTAAATTATTGTTTTCAATATTTCAAAAATAGATAAAAATTTTAATTTCACAAATATTTTTAGCAAAAAATTAGGATTAATTTAAAATTATTCTTCAAAAAAATTGTTTCAAACGATTGCAGTAAACGGTATTTTTTTTATAAAAAATCTAAATTTAGATTGAATCTAAGTGAAAAAAGAAATAAAAAGTTGAAAAATCAAAATTTTTCCGTATTTTTGACTTTCTTTTTTCAAAAAAAATGAAAAATTAAATTTCTTTTTTTATAAAATTTGGTAAAAAAAAATTATGTCGATACAAAGAATTTATACAGACGAATTGGCAAAAAATTTTGGTTATTACGCCACATGGATGCCCGGAACACCCATAAAATTGGGACAAATAGGAGTTTTAGATAAAAATGTTTTTATGCCCATTTCGGCACTCGAAAATTTCAAAATTGCTTATGCAATTCTGCGCGACCGCAACAAAATCGATTTCAAATACAGCTCGGCGGGTGCCGTTACCGTGCGTCAAAAAGCCAGCGGCGAAACCCTCGACGGCACTAAATTAGGCGAAGCCGATGCCGGATTAATTATTGAGTTTACTAAAAGTAATGCCATTTATTTTAATGTAAAAGGAGCTTTAAATCACTACATAGCCGATAAACTTTCGTTGGGCGAAACCATACTCGATTTATACCAAATGGGCAATTGGAAAAAAGAATGGGTTGTAATCACACAAATCATCGATGCCGATTCGGCTACTATTTTGGTTTCCAAAGACAAAGGCGCAAAATTGGAACTAAAAGCCAAAGCCAATTTAAAATCTGCCGATATGGACATCATCGGCGGACAATTCGACACCGACAATTCTTTTAGCAGTTCACTCAGTTTCAATATAATAGCTAAATCGGGCATCAATCCTTTGTTTAAAGTTATGGGTATAAAAAAAGGTTGGTTTTCAGATGATTCTTTTGAAAACAGAGATATTAATCCGGCATTAGCCCAAAGAAATGATTTGGTTTTTGATGAAGTTTCGGTTCAGGTTTAAATTTTTTTCCCTTTTTTATTTTTCTAAATTCGTTCGTTATTGTATCAATTGGTTAATAAACAGCTTATTGAAGATTAATTTGTTTGCATTTTGTAACCAATTGATGCAATGATTTGCTACTTGTTCGCAATTGAATTGCGAATTTTTATTTTTTTTATTTTTTTTTACAAAAGTTTGAAAAACAAAGCTTTACCAAAATACTTCTCCAAAACACACAAAACAAGTAAAAATTTTACCTAAAATTTTTTTTTTCAAAAAAAGAGAAAATAGAATCTATCTAATTGAAAATTAAATAAATTTGCTTTCATTTTGTATTTTTTTTTATTTTATTTCACCCAAATTTTCTTTTTTTTTAATGAAAAAATTTGAATTTTTAAAAAAAAGAGTTAAATTTGGAAAAACTTTAAACTACTTTTATATACGATTTATGAAAAAAATTGCTATTGCGTTGCTCGTTTTTTGTTCTCATTCTCTTATTTGGGCGCAAGTAGGAGGAAATGCCAATTATTCGCAACAAGACGAATACAGCCCCAATTATCGGTATTTAATAAAAGAAACCACAGAAATTCCGTATTTGAACAATGCAGAAAATCAAATTCGCTTACGCGTAAATACATTAGCTAATGTAAAGGCTGATAGCTATTTAGCCGTTTTTAATGTAACCCAAGTGGGCAAAACTGCTAAAGAAACCGATGAATTATTAAACCAGAGAATTAAAAAAGTGGTTGAAAATTTAAAAGCCTCCAACATTGCCGAAACCGATATTTTTATAGATATGATTTCGCTGGTGCCAAAATACGAATGGGAAACGGATAAAAAGCTGTTTAGCAGCAATTTAGTAGAAGTTCCGGTGGGTTTTGAGCTACAAAAAAACATCAATGTTTATTACAAAGACAGCAAGGAATTGGACAAAATAGTAACACTTTGTGCCGAGCAAGAAATTTATGATTTGATAAAAGTAGATTATTTTGTAACCGACATGAATGCTGTTTATTCCAATTTGCGCGATTTGGCACTTGCCGAAATGACAAAAAAAATAAAAAGTTACGAAAAAATAGGTTTCAAACTCGACACTTTGTTCAAAATAGCCAGCGAAGAGAAATCCTATGCTTATCCGCCCGACCGCTATAAAAGTTATACGGCATTTCGCAGCAATGCGATAGATTATAAAAAAAGTGTTGGAAAAGTTTACCGAGCCGAAAAACAAGTGTCGATGTATTACAACCCGATTTCGTATAAAGATTTCGATATTGTTGTAAATCCGGTAGTTAAAGAGCCAGTGGTTCAGTTTTCGTATTCACTTCAAATTATTTTTACAAAAGAAAAAGCAAAAAGAAAATTGGATACCTATTTTATAATCACCCCCAACGGCGATATTAAAAAATTAGATACCCAGTAAAACAACCAAGCCATTGTAAAAAAATACAATGGCGTAGTGAAAGATTTATAAAACACTGATAATTAAAAGATTATAGATGTTTTTCAAGTTCTTTAATTAGTTCGTGCGCCGGCGTAACTCCGGCACGCCTGAAAACAATGTTCCCTTTTTTATAAATAACCAAAGTAGGAACGCCCTGAATATTGAGCTGCCTTGCAACTGCTTGATTTTTATCTACATCAACTTTTAAAACAACCACTTTACCGCTCATTTGTTCGGCAATTTGTTTTATTATGGGTGCAGTGGCTTTGCATGGCGCACACCATTCGGCAAAAAAATCTACTAATACGGGTTTTTCCCCGTTTATTAATTCATTAAACTTACTCATTTTTAATTATTTTTTTAATTATTTTTTTAATTATTTTTTGTTAAAATATAATACTTTAGTTACCTTTTCGTTTAAATAAAAGAGTCAAAAAAAATTAGTTTTAATTTTTTTATGAAAATTTTAAAATTTAAAAAACAAAAAAACATTGTATTGTATTTTGCTTACTTAATTGAAAATAAATAAATTAAAAAAGAAAAAACAACTACTTTTAGTTACAAAATTAAGCATAAAATTAAAATAAGAACAATAAAAAATGAAAAAACTGAAAATTATTTTTGTGGTGCTTCTTTTTACGGGCAGTTTTGCCAAAGCACAATCAAACAGTATGTTTAAGGCACTTTTTATTTATAATTTTACAAAAAATATTGAATGGCCTGTATCGTACAATCCCGATAATTTTGTAATCGGTGTTTTCGGAAATTCCGAAATTACCGAAGAACTCGACAAAATATCGAAAAAGAAAAAAGCCAACAACAAAACCATTGTTGTTCAGAAGTTTAGCTCCATTGATTTGGTGCCTCAAGCCAATATCGTTTTTGTACCCATTAGTAAAAGCGGTCAATTGAAAGATATTTTGGCTAAAGTAAAATCGAAACCGATTTTGGTCATCACTGAAAGTCCGGGATTGACGCAAAAAGGAAGTTGCATCAATTTTGTGCTGGTTAAAGGCGACCAGAAATTTGAAATTAGTAAAAATAATATTTTAAGTCAAGGTTTAAAAGTAAGTGAAGAACTTTTACTTTTGGGAATTAAAATGTAATTTTTAAAGCATTTTAATTTTATTAAAATTGAAATCTTTTTGTGCATAGCATTTTATAATTAATTGATTATTAATGTTTTATTTTTGTAATTTTCTGTTGATTATTTTTAAAAGAAAAAAAACGAAGGATTACAAATATTATTTATTTTTTTGTAAAAAAATGAATCAAAAAAAAGCTTTTTTAAAAATATAAACGAATGAAAACAAATCAAACTAAAATATATTTTCTATTCTTTTTCTGTGCAATTATTTTTGCCAATGTCAGTGTTCATGCACAATTGGAAAAAGAAATAAAAGATTATAGCCGACAAGAAGTTTTGGAACTTGAATACGACCAATTGCTTGAGCTTGACCTCAACGAACTTCTTACTTTGGCCGAAATAGCAGGCGTTTCGCTGGAGGAATTGTATGAACTGGTTCTGAACAAAGATGTGGAAATAGCCTCCAAATTGAGTGAACAAATTTTTCAGTCGCCTCTTTCTACTTCTGTTATCACTGGCGAGGAGCTTATCAGCTTGGGAGCTAATAACATAGCAGAGGCATTGCGTTTAATTCCGGGTTTTGTGGTGCGCGAAAAAACTTCGGGCAATTATGATGTGCAAATACGTGGAAATGACAACATTCCGCCCGGAAATTTGATGCTTTTTTCCGAAAATCGCTCTACTTTGGTCATGCTCGATGGTCGTGTGGTTTTCAATTATGCTTTTGGTGGCACGCTTTGGGAAAGTATTCCGGTGAGTATAAGCGATATAGACCGTATAGAAGTGGTTCGCGGTCCGGCGGGAGCTTTGTACGGACCGAATGCCGTAAATGGTGTAATCAATATTATCACCAAAAAGGAAAAATTGAAAAAATTGAAAACCGAAGCCATGCTTGAATACGGCAATTTAAACAGTTTGAAAGCCGAAGCCTCTGTTTCTAAAGCTTTTGCAAAAAAAATTAGTTTGCGAGTAACCGGAAATTATCAACAAATAAACCGCTCGCAGGAAGAAATTTATATGTGGCCCCTTGGCAATTATATGCCCGTTTCGTTTATTGAAACGCCCAATCCGTTGAATTTACCGCGCAATATCAAGCCTAATCCGGCTTCGGATTATTTTCCCGACCCCGAATTGGCATTGCAAAAATACGCCGGCAATGCTTTTTTGAGCTACGATTTGAATAAAAATATTTCGTTTCGATTAAGTGCCGGAATGCAAAATTCTGAGGTAATCAGCTCAATTATAGATGACAGCTACATAGCCCTTAGTAGGAGAGGCGTGCAATCGAAATATGCCAATTTGGGCATAAATATTGCAAAATTAAACACACAGTTTTCATACTCAGACGGTTGGATGAACGCTTCCATAGGCTCTGATGGTTTTGAATTTGATTATCAACTTCTACAATTTAAAACCGAATACGATTTGGTTTTGTTTAACAATTTGCACATTCAGCCCGGCTTCAGTTTCGACCGTTCCATTTACGACGATTCAAATTATATAAAAACCGAAAATTTGCTAAATGGAAAGAAAACAATTGAATATCAATCTTTTAACATACGATTGGATTACACTTTTCGTGAAAAATTGCGTCTGGTGGCTGCCCTGAGAACCGAATTTTACAATCACCCCGATGATGTTTATTATCCATACCAATTTGTAGCTTCTTACAAAATAAATGATAAAAATTTATTTCGTGCAGTGTATTCAAGTTCCAATACCAGCCCTTTTATGGTGGATATGTACACCAATTTCGACTGGAAACGCGTGCCTGTAATTCCCAATGTAACAGCGGGTTTGAACATTCGCTTTGATGGAAATACCGACCTGAAACTGATAACGATGAATATGGCAGAACTGGGCTACCGAGCTAAACCCTTTAAAAACTTGCAGATAGATATAGAATTGTTTCATTCACATACAAAAAATTTATCGGCATTAATGCCCGATTCGGTGCATGTTTTATTGGACAAAAATACCGGTTTACCTATTAGCTTAACTACCGGAAAGCCCATTTACGATGCTATTACTCAAAAGCCTTTCGATTATATTCACGTAAAATATGAAAATCTTGATGTAACTTCTGAGCAATACGGCATAACAGCCAATTTTGATTTAATGCTTGGTGAAAACTTGAGAATCAAGCTTTTTGGTACTTATCAGCACTCCAAATTGGAGAATTATTATCCACTAACCATTGACCAAACTATATCGAAAATGACCGAGTCGGTTTATGCCGAGTGGCAAGCTTCGTGGGCAAGTACGGGCAATCCGTTTTTGGGTGTTGTAGGTGGAGGCACGCGCCCCGAACTCTCTGAAAATATGAACAATGATTACACGCCTTCGTTTTATGGCGGCGGTAGTTTGATTTATACTTTCCGTAAAAAATTAACCTTTGCCCGAAGTTTTTATTTTTATTCGGAGCAAGAATTTACTCACAAATACGGTTCAACGGTCATTGAAGCTAAATTTATAGACAATTTGAAAATAGATTACAAGTTTCACAAAAATAATTCGGTATATTTCAATGCCCGAAATTTATTTAACAGCGATGCTGCCGAATTTGGATTTCTTGACCCTGTGGTTGGAAAATACAGTGTTGGTTTGCATTTGATTTTTTAAAGAATTTTTTTATTTTTTTTTTTAAGCGAAGAGAAATTTATTTTTCTTTTCGCTTTTTATTTTTATTTTTGTAAAAATTCTTTTTAAAATTTATTTTTTCTGCAAAGCAACATCATTTTTTCAAAATTCTATTCTAAATGAAAAAAAGTTTAATCGTTTTTTTTCTTTTAATGCTTTTTTATGGCTGCAATCAAATTGATTACTCTATAAAAATAGCAGAAAAAGGATATTTGGATTTAAGACACTGGAATTTTGAAACCGATGGAATGGTAGTAATGCAGGGCGAAGTAGAGTTTTATTGGAACAAATTGCTTTTTCCTTCTGATTTTGAAACGAATAATATAGAACCTAATTATGTTTATATCAATGGCTCATGGGAAAATAACGAGCCAAAAGACCTTAAAGTAACCCGACTTGGTTATGCCACTTACCGTTTTAAAGTAAAACTCCCAGAAAATCATAAACAACTATCAATCAAAGCATTGCCTCCCAAAACAGCGAGCCGTTTGTATGTAAATGGCAAGGAAATGTTTCAAATAGGAAAAGTAGGTAAAAACTCAACCGAAAGTGTGCCAATGTATAAAAATCAACTTGTTACAATAGGAGTAGATGCTGAAGAATTGGAATTTATTTATCAAGTTTCAAATTTTCACCATTTTGCGGGTGGCATACAGCATTATTTGCGAGTGGGTGATGCCCAAAAAATGGCGGAAGAATATACTATCGATTTGATTTTAAATGTGTTATTGCTTGGAAGTATTTTAGTAATGGCATTGTATCATTTCACTTTATATTTTATTTTGCATCAAAAAGCGACACTTTTTTTTGCATTTTTTAGTTTTTTTATCTTTTTTAGAGTATTTGTAGCCGGAAATCATTTTGAAACCTATTTTTTAAATTTATCGTGGCACTTGGTTTTATTTATAGAGGTAACTTCTTTGATATTAATGATTCCGATGTTTTATTATTACTTTAATTTAATTTTTATTCATTCTATTTCTACAAAAATAATAAAAAGTATTTTGGTATTTTCAATCGTATTAACATTAATGGTATTATTTATAAAACCGATAATTTTTCTTCAATATTTAGATTATTTATTGGTTTGGTTTGGAATAAATATTCTTTTTTCGACATTTTTATTTGCAAAAATTTTGTATAAAAAATATGAATTTGCTAATATTTTTGCTTTCGGTTATATTTTTTTATTATTTAGCATTTTTAACGATATTTTTCAAAATCAGTCGTTGATAGAGAGTCGTTATTTATTGCACTTGGGTTTGTTTATATTTATGTTTTCGCAAATTTATTTGATTTCAAAAAAGTTTTCTCAGGCATTTAAAACCTCTGAAGATTTGAGTATTGAATTGGCAGGAGTGAATGCAAACTTAGAAAAAACCATTTTTGAGCGCACTCAAGAAATTACCAATCAAAAAAATAAAATAGAAAACCAATCTCAACAGATTTCGCTGGCTTACAATAAGTTACAAGCCAATGAACAGTCAAAACAAGATTTAATGAACATGATAGTGCATGATTTGAAAAATCCGCTCAATGTAATTTTAAACATTCCCAGAGAGGCTTTTAACAATGGTTTTTACGGAAAAATAATAAAATCGGCACAAATCATGCAACACTTGGTTCTCAATATTTTGGATATTCAAAAACACGCGGCTTGCAAACTGTCCATAAATAAGGAAAAATTAAATTTATTGGCAGAAATTCGTTTTGTTTTAGCACAATTGGAGTTGTTTAGAGAAGAGAAAAATTTGCAAATTGATATAGGAAAAGTAAAAAAATACCAAATTTTGAGCGACAAAGATTTATTGGGTCGAATTTTAATCAATTTATTGAGCAATGCGATTAAATTTTCGCCTCAAAACGAAAAAATTTACCTAAAAACGGAAGATTTTGACGAAAAAAATATAAAAATAAGCATCACAGATTTTGGTGAAGGAATTTTGGCTGACCAGCAAGAAAAAATTTTTGACAAATTTGAGCAGGCAAATTCCAAAGCCATTGGTAAAATGAAAGCTACCGGACTGGGTTTGGCGTTTTGTAAATTGGCAGTGAGCGAGTTAGGCGGCAAAATAGGTGTAAAAAGCGAACCTCAAAAAGGGGCTGAATTTTGGTTTACGGTAGAAAAAATTTCCCTTTCGCACGAAACCGTAAATACCATTATTGAGAAAAAAACGGCTATTTCGTTATTAAAACAAGAGATGAAAACGGTAGAACCTTATATTTTGCAAATGCAAGAATATGAAATCTATAAATTTACCGAAATCAACCGAATTATAAATTCCATTCCCGAAACCACCGAAAACATTACACTTTGGAAAAATACGCTCAAAAATACCGTTTTAACTCAAAACAGTTTTCTTTACAAAGAAATGATTAGGAAAGTAAATTGCTCTGAATCAATATTTTAAATGGGATTTTTAAAATCTGACCACAAATTCACTCATTTTGACGAATTAATTCGTAAATTCGTGAGCAACGAGCGACCTTGTTGCTAAAACCTCGTTAGGAGTAAAATTTAGCAGTCTATTTGTTTAAAAAATGCCTCAAAACTTTCTTCTTTTGGGATATTCAATTTTTTGCGCAGTCTAAAACGAGCCATTTCTAAACTTCGCACCGATTGCTGCGTAATGCCCGAAATGGCTTTGGTATTGGAATTGATTTTGAGCAAAGCCGCCAATTTAAGGTCTTTGCTGGAAAGCTCGTGATTGATTTCGAGCAAGTGAGTGAAAAATTTAGGGTAATGTTTTTCAAACGAAACTTGAAAATCTTTCCAATTGTCGTTTTTCATGCTCTTGTCAATTTTTGTAACTACTTCGGCTATATTAATTTCAGACCGTTCGTTGTTTACATTTTTAGCAAGAGCTTTCAAATCTTGGTTTACCGAGTTGAGCAAATGATTGAAACGGCTAATAGCTATTGCTTTTGATTTTAATTCTTCGGTTTGTTTTTCAATTAAGTTTTCTAAATATTGTCGTTCAATTTCAGCATTTTTTTTGCGTTCGCCGAGCAAATGCTGGTAAGTTTCGCTAAAACGCAAAATACTTTTTACGCGCGCTAATAGTTCGAGCGGCTCAATGGGTTTTCGTAAAAAATCGACCGCTCCCGTGTCTAAAGCTTTTTTTAGATTTTCTGTGGAAAGATTGGCACCGGTGCATATAATAATTGGAATGGGATTTTCAAAATGCAATTTTTGAATTTGCCTGATTAATTGAAGTCCGTCCATTTGTGGCATTACCCAATCGGAAACGATTAGGTCGGGGCTTTCTTTTTTGGCTATTTCTATAGCCGACTGTCCGTTATTGGCTATTAAAATATTGTAATCTGCTTTGCTTTTTAATAAAATACTGCTTATTAAATCCAACGATTCGGGTTCATTGTCCACTAATAATATTTTTATATTCTTTTCCATTAACTTTTTTATATTGTAATAATGCTTCTTTCGTTTGCAAAAATAAGTTTTTTTATTCAAAAAAAACTAAAATCTTTAAAAAAAAGATGCGCTATTTTCTTTTCATTTTTTTATAAAAAAAAGTTTTAACTCTTTGAATATAATTTTTTTAATTAAAAAAAGTAAAACTAAAGTGAGGTTAAAAAAAATGATTTTTAAAAATGCGCAAACTTGTTGATACCGTGAATTACAAACAAATAAAAAAATTCTAAAAAAAATAGACAAAAAAAAGAGCAACGATTCAAATTTGTTTCAAATAAAGCTCTAAACTTTGTTCGGCAGGCAAATCAAATTTTTTGCGTATGCGCGAACGCGAAACCCTGACACTTTGCTCGGTTTGGTTGAGTGTAAGTGCTATTTTTTTACAACTCATGCCCAGATAAATTAAATTGCACAATTTTAATTCGGAGTTTGAAATAGTTGGGTGTTTTTGAATCAATTGTTTTAGATAGTCGTTGTGAGTGGTTCGGAAGGATTTATCGAAATCTTTCCATGAGTTGGCGTGTTTTTGCTGCTTTAAGTCTTCCATCAAATCGTTGATTAAATTTAGAATATTTTCATTGTCGGTTTGATTTTTTACCACTTCAATTTTTTTCATCATTTTCAAAATAAAATTTCTATTTTGCACTGTATTTGTGGCACGCAGCGCGAGTTCATAGTTTTTATTTTCAATGCTTTTGTGATAATAATTTGTAAGTTCTAAAGCCGCTCGCGAGCGTGCAAAGAGTTCTACCTCGTCGAAAGGCTTGCGAATATAGTCAATGGCGCCTTTTTCGAGTGCTTCTTTGAGATGTTCGGAATCGGTCATTATTCCGGTGGCTATAATGATGGGTATGTTTTGGGTAGCGTGGTGATTTTTCAAATGCTTAATCAATTCAATTCCAGACATTTTGGGCATATCCCAATCGGTTATGACCAAGTGAGGCAATTTTTCTACACACAATTGAAATGCTTCTTTTGCATTGTCGGTTGTAATAATTTCGTTGTCGGGAAAAAATGATTTTAGAATTTGATTAATCAAAAATAAATTTTCTTCCAAATCATCAACTACAAGAATTCTTTTATTTTCCATTTTTTTTTTTTTGCAAAAATAAACTATTTTAAGGCTGATGTTTGAAAAAGATGTTAGCAAAATGTTAGCATTTTATAAGAAAATTATTTTCATTGGTATAAAAAAGTTCTGTTTTGAAAATCAAAGTGTTATAAAAATAAACGAATAAGATTTTATTTTTGTTTTATGGGGTATATACTATAAACCACTACATATATGTAAATTATTTAAT
>DYNA01000184.1 GCA_020721325.1 Paludibacter propionicigenes | reverse complement strand
AAAAACTTTGCGTTATCAGCTTGCGTGAAAAAAAAAGAATTGCACGCCAAGACGCAAAGGAAAATTTCAAAAATCCTTTTGCGTCTTCCGTGTCTTTGCATAATTAAAAAAAAACCGGATTGTGTTTTTTTATCGTATTTTTTGAATAATAACCTATTTTTGAATGAGCCAAACGATTTTCTTAATCTATTTGTAGGTTTACAAAGCATTTTAGAATAAGTATCAATGCCTTTGAAATAATTTTTTTAATAGATTTTTTGAATAATTTACTAAAAAAACTTAATTTTGCACCCGCTTTTTAATGCTTTATGTTTTTTTAACAATGAAAGCATAGTTTAAAAAAGAAAAACTTAATACATTTGCCAAATACAATTAGAGTAGGTTTGCTCAAAACTTACTTATTTTTTTATTACAAAGTTTAAATAAAGTATATTTTATTACCATAAATTCAAAATTAATATGGGTTTTACCCAAACAAAAAATATGATTAAAAAAATTTTCTTATTGGTAATTGCAATCTTTACCGCAAGTTTATCTTTTTCGCAACAGATAGAAGTTAATTATTCGAGTCCGAGCGAATATGAAATAGCTGGAATAAAAGTAAAAGGCGTTAAATATTTAAACGAAGAAGTACTCATTCAGCTTTCGGGTTTGAAAGTAGGCGATAAAATAGAAGTTCCGGGCGAACGTTTCGCCAATTCTATTGACAAACTCTGGCGACATGGATTGTTTTCAGATGTTCAGATATTAGCCGATAGCATGAAATCGGGAAAAATCTATTTGTCGTTTTATCTGACTGAGCGTCCACGAATTTCAGATGTTATTGTTTCGGGGCTTAATAAAACCGAACGTGAAGATGTTGCCGAAATGATTGAACTCAAGCGCGGTGGGCAGGCTACCGACAATTTGATTAACAATGCAAAGATTCAAATTAAAAAGCATTTTGCCGAAAAGGCATTTTTCAATACTCAAGTTGATGTGAGTTTGAAAAACGACAGCAATTTGTTAAATAACGTATTTGTTTATATTTATGTCGAAAAAAATAAAAAGGTAAAAGTTAATTCATTGGATTTTGAAGGAAACTCTATTTTGAGCGATAGAAAGCTTAACAAGGCAATGAAAAAAACCAATGAAAAAGGAATAAAAAACTTTTTTAGAACAAAAAAATACAAAGAAGAAGAATATTTGGCAGACAAAGAAAATTTATTGAAAAAATACAATGAAAAAGGATACCGCGATGCCAAAATTGTTTACGATACGGTAGCCGTAAATAATGAAAAATCATTTAATATTGTTATTAAAATAGAGGAAGGTAAAAAATACTATTTTAGAAATATCTCTTGGGTAGGAAATACGAAATACAATAATTTTCAACTGAGTAGAATTTTAAACATTAAAAAAGGCGACCCTTACGATGACGAATTGCTCAACAAGCGTTTGAGCGTGGACGAAGATGCCGTTAGCAATTTGTACTTGGACGATGGTTACTTATTTTTTCAAATTCAACCCATTGAGGTAAATGTGGACAACGATTCGATAGATTTGGAGATGCGCATTTACGAAGGCAGGCAAGCCACTATTAACAACGTAACGGTAGGCGGAAACACCAAAACCAACGACCATGTTATCATGCGTGAGGTGTATTCGCGTCCGGGAGAATTGTTTAGCAAAGCCGACATTGTGCGCACCATTCGCGAATTAGCGCAACTCGGACACTTTGACCCTGAAAAATTGAACGTTAATCCGGTTCCCAATCAAGCCGATGGAACGGTGGATTTGGAATATACCGTTGAGGAGCGTGCCAACGACCAGATAGAAATTTCGGGAGGCTGGGGTGCCAATATGATTATTGGAACTATTGGCTTGAAGTTCAATAACTTTGCTATTAATGATGTATTCAAAAAAGCGGCTTGGCGTCCGGTGCCTTCAGGCGATGGACAGCAATTGAGCCTTCGCGTACAATCCAACGGAACGCGCTATCAGTCGTATAGCCTTTCTTTTACAGAGCCGTGGTTGGGTGGTAAAAAAGCCAATTCACTTACCGTGAGCCTTTACAAAACCGTTCAAAGCAACGGCTACATGAAAGACGACGAACGCCGACAAGATATGTCGATAGCCGGAGCGGCTTTGGGCTTGGGCAAGCGTTTGAAATACCCCGACGATTATTTTACGCTTTACAACGAAATTAGTTTTCAACAATACGACATGAACAAATGGCCTTATTTTTTGGTTGAAAACGGACGTTCCAACAATTTAAGTTACAAAGTAATTTTTGGAAGAAATTCCATTGACAATCCGCTTTTCCCACGTAGAGGAGCAAATATTTCGGTATCTTTGCAAGCTACTCCGCCTTATTCGTTGTTGCGCTCCAAAACCGATTATTCCGATTGGACTCAAGAACAGAAATTCAAATGGATAGAATATCACAAATGGACTTTTAAATCGGAATGGCTTACCAAACTTTTGGCTACCAAAGATTTGGTACTTTATACTCGTTACGAACTCGGATTTTTAGGTTATTACAACAAAGATTTACGTTCTCCGTTTGAGCAATATCAGGTAGGTGGAGACGGAATGTCGGGTTACAACATGTATGGCTCAGACATTGTTTCGCTTCGCGGTTACGAGAATTATTCCTTAACTCCCGAAGAAGGTGCCAACATGTACAGTCGTTTTACAATGGAAGTTCGCTATCCGATTTCGCTCAATCCGCAAGCCACCATTTATGCTTTGACCTTTATCGAAGCCGGAAATGCTTGGTACAATTTTAAAGATTTTAATCCTTTTAATTTGAACCGCTCTGCCGGCGTGGGCGTGCGTATTTTCTTGCCTATGTTGGGCTTGTTGGGCATTGATTGGGGTTATGGTTTCGACCCAATTCCAAACCAAAGTGCTGACAAATGGGGAAGTCAATTCCACTTCGTTCTCGGACAACAGTTTTAATAATGGTTAATGTTTAACGATGAATGTTTAATGTTTTTTTTGAAAAAATAATTTATACTGTAAATGGTAACTTTGGCAAAGTTTTTAAACTTTGCCAAAGTATTAATAACAAAGCAATTATATAAAGATAAAAGCTCAAATTACTGCTGTTTAACGTATAACAATTTAACCATAGAACCATTTAACAATTTAACAATAGAATTTATTATGAAAAAACTACTTCTAACTTTCCAATTGTTTTTGCTTGTATTTGCAGTTCAAGCACAAAAATTTGCGTATGTAGATACGGAATATATTTTGCAAAATATCCCCAATTACGAAACGGCTCAGCAGCAATTAGACGATATGTCGAAAAAATGGCAAACCGAAATAGAAGAGGTTTATGCTTCGGTAGAGAAAATGTATAAAACCTATCAAGCCGAAGAAGTTTTATTAACAGACGAACAAAAAAGAAAAAGTCAAGAGGAAATAATAAATAAAGAAAATGAAGCCAAAGCCTTGCAAAAAAAATACTTTGCCCGCGATGGAATGCTTTTTAATAAACGACAAGAATTAGTAAAACCTATACAAGACGAAGTTTTCAACGCCGTTAAAGAAATAGCTGAAGAAGGCAGTTATGCTTTTATTTTTGATGTTTCGGGCAGCGTTTCCATTTTGTATTCCAATCCCAAATACGATTTGAGCGACCTTGTTTTGGAAAAATTGGGTTATAAAAATTAAAAAAACCTAAATCGACAAGTTTTTTCTGAATCACCACGAATTTACAATAAAATAAATTTCGTTATGACTATTTATTAATTCGTTAATAATTAGTGAATTAGTGGTCTAATCACGGATTTAAGAAAAAAATAAAAATCTCTAAATCGTTTATAGCATTTGAGAAAGTGCTTATTGTCCTATATTCTAATTTATCTGTTTTTTGTTAAAAAAATAAAAACAAACAATTTGCATTTTTAAAAAGCGTTTTTCAATAAAAAAAATCAATTTATCAATTAATTATATAAAATTTCAAACAATAAAAATGAAGAACATAATCAAATTAACAAGCTTAGTAGCCCTTTTATTCGTAAGTTCGTTTAGTTTTGCTCAAAAATTCGGACACATCAATTCGCAGGAACTTTTAGCCGTTTTTCCGGAGAGTGAAGTAGCGCAAAATGAAATAGAAGAATACGCAAAAAAATTGGAAGAACAATTGGAAAAACAGCAAGTTGAATACAACAACAAGCTGAACGACTACATTCAACAACGCGATGGTATGACCGATTTTTTGAAACAAAGCAGCGAAGAAGAACTCTCTAATATGCAACAAAGAATGCAGGCGTATCAAAAAAATGCTCAACAAGAATTGAAAAACAAAGAAGCTCAGCTTATTCAACCTTTGCTCAAAAATGCAAACGACGCCATTAAAGCAGTAGGCGAGCGCGATAAATTTGTTTATATTTTCGATAAAGCTTCAGGAGCCGTGATTTTTGAAGGTGTTGGCAGCAAAGACCTTACCGAAGATATTTTGACCGAAATTTACAAAGCCGATGCCGACAAAAAAGCAAAAGCCTTTGCCAATTTGGAAAAACTCAGACTGCAAGTAAAAGAAGGAACAGTTCCAACAAATGAATAGTTTTTTTTTTAGAAATTTATAACAGTGATAGATTGTGTGTTTATATTTCTGTAATTAATTGATTATAAACATTAAAGATTGTTAAAATCTGTTCGGTTTAAGCTGTTAGATAGTTAAAAATTGGTCTTTTTATTTTGTAAGATATTTTAAAAAATAAATACCAAACGTTTTTTTCAAAAAAGAAATAAGGGAATAAGGAAAAGAAAGATTTTATTTTTTTTGCTTAGTGAATAAGAATTTGAAAATAAACCTTATTCCTTTAGTAAAAATGATTATGAAACCAAAATAAAACCTTATTCCCTTATTTCTATTTTATAAAATTTGTAGGAAAAATAGTCAGACCAATTTAAAACTTTGGTAAGTTTTTTTTATTTTATTTATAAAAAAAATACCAAGTTTTATTTTAGACACTACTTATACCATTTCTTAATACTATTCTTTTTTAAAACAGCCTACCACCCAAATTTTGATGTATTGATGTTTTTTATAATCCTCTTTGGTTAAGTCTTTTGTATATTTCGGACCTTGCACAAAGGTATGTTCTTTAAAATCAATATCGTTTTCGCTGATGTTGTGCTGTTGCATAGCCAATCGAATACGCGAAATGGCTTCGGCAGCCCGCTTTTCTGCCAAATCTTGGTTCGAGTCATAGACTTTCGTTGGCACGCGCGAGGCACTGGCTACAATGTGAATGGTTAAAGTCTTAAAAATCTTTTGCCGCTCTACAATTTTTTTAACCATTTCTTCAAATTCCTTCTCATTGATGCTAAAATCATATTGATTGTAATCAAATTCTTTGAAATACGATTCTTCTAAATATTCAATTTTTGTAAAACTACCGTCTTTGTTGGGCGGAGGCATTAAATACATATTGCCATTGTAAAACAATACATCGCAAGTTGTCATGTCTTTAGGTTGAATAAATTTACCCGTTCCTGTTACTACATCTTCCATTGTATCATTAACAATTCTATCAGGGTCAACAACATCACTGTTATTAATTTGAATAGAATCCCGCTTTTTTTGTTCGGGCGAGTAATCCGTACCATCGTTGGTTCGCAAAAAGAGGGTTCGATTGATGTTGATGATGCGTTGTTTGGTATCTATGTCGGCTATTTCGTAAATGATGCTGTCGCCTTTGGAGTTGGTTTGAGTACACATTTCTTTGCGGGCTATGAGTGCAAAACGCGCCAATTTGTTGGCATCAACCAATTCGTGCAAACGAATGTTGTAATTTCCGTTGTATTCGTCCGAAACGGTTGTGGCGTAGTTGAAGGTTTCTTCGCCGTTTTCATCGAGTGCTTTCAAACTTACATCTACTTTTCCTATTTCGTTTTTGGTATTTACATTGATGGTTCGTCCGGTAAAATTGATGATAACGGGTTTTGCCATTTGTATTTCGTAAAGGTCAGCCATGTCGTTGCAACCAAAGCTTTTTGTAGTCGAAGAATAATAAGCTATTCGAGTGTTTGGGTCGATGATAAACATGTTTTCCGAACCGCCCGTATTTATTCGGCTGCCTAAGTTTTTGGGTTTCGACCAATTTTGCCAGCCTTCGCCGGTTTTTCTACTTACGTAAATGTCCATTTCGCCGTAGCCGCTGTGTCCTGAGCTGGCAAAATAAAGCGAAACGCCATCGTCGTCTAAAAATGGAGAAGCCTCGTCGTTGAGGGTGTTTAGGTTTTTGCCAAGCCAAAGGGGTTCGCTCCATGTTTGGTCTGCTTGTTTTTCGGAAACAAAAAGGTCGCGTTCGCCCATACTTTTGGGGTTTTCAATGGCTAAAAACATCACTTTGTCGTCGGGCGTAACCGATAAACTGATGTGTTTGTTGGTATTTTTGAAATTTTTAATTTTCAATTCTTGGGGTTTTGCCCAAAGAATGCTGCCAATTTTTAAACTATCGCGGTTCGTTGTATCGGCTATAACCATCATGCTAATCGATTCCATTTGCGCCATGTAATTCAGTGGAAAAAGAATTTGTTCATTCAAATTACCCAATATCATGGGCGCATCGAGCCAATCGCCATGAAGTTTTACATTGGCATAAAGCATTTGCTCTTTTGTAACGGAATCTTGCGTTACAATGAGTAAAACGGTTTCATCTGTATTGATTTTCACATTTTTATAAACGGGTAAAAGTCGTTTGGCAAATTCTTCTTTTTGAGTAGAAGAAGCCTCTTTCCAATACGTGGTATCGTGCAAACAATACGAAATGCCCGACATATTGCCCATAAGCACCGAGTCGGAATGAATTTTAGAGGGATTTGTATATAAATTGTTCAAATACAGTTTATTACCTCCCTGCGTAATGGCAAAAATTTCGTTGGGCAAAATATTGTTGTATTCTTTTTGATAAGGCGAAGCGGGTTGCCATTTAATAACTTCTTCTACATAAGCATCTTTTCGGCGGTAGCATTCGTCTTCTTTTACTTGTTCTTTATTAGAAATATAAATGTTTTGCGTTTCCGCAAAATAGCGTAAATCGTAATGGCTGCGCGAAAAATACAGTCTTTTTCCGTCAGGAGAAACAATGGGATTGATTTCGGCATAAAAAGAATTGATGTTTTCGCCCATATTTTGAGCTTCGCGTTCAGTTATAAGACTTTGGTCGGCTAAATTGATTTGTGGAAAATCAATTTCTTTTTTAAAATTTTCATTTGCCAAAGCTACGGCATCGATTTGATTCCAACCGTCGATGGCTAAAACATTTAAAACAATTCGCACCGAAACTATTTCTTGTTTTTCAAAGCGTACTCTTAAAATATTGTATCCTTCCGATTGAAAAGCATGGTCTTTGATGAGCAAGTTCCAATCTTTTTTAACACTTGCCAAAGTATCTTTAAGGGCTTCGTCTATTTTTCCGTCAAAAGTTACAAAACCCGTTTTTGCCAAAACAAAAGTATCCACATAAACTCGTTCCCAATCGCGGTAGCCTTTGATAAAAATTTCGGAAACCGCTCCCGGGTGAAAGCTCTCAAAAACAGCCAATTGATTGGACGTAATCGCTTTTCCGAAACTCACATCAATGTAAGCCGTTTCAACACCTTCGGTATTAATTGAGTTGGGTTCAACTGCCCAAGCGTAGGTACTCCAACGCCCGCGTTTATCGACATTGGGCTGTCCCAAAATATTAAAAGCCGCCCCTTCGTAATCGCTGTATTGCGATGAAACGCTATCTACTTTGGTTGCCCAAAAAATGTCTTGTGCCTGAATGATTAAACTAAACAGTAGTATATTGATAGTTAAAAATAACTTTTTCATGCTTTTGTATGTTAAATTTTTCTTTATTAAAAAAATAATTAAGTTCTGTCTGAAAAGGTTAAAAACAAAAAATTCACGCAAAGACGCAAAGACGCAAAGTTTTTTATTACAGCTAATTATAACTTCATGTTTTTACAACTTTACATAAAAAAATGACTTTTTATACAGCATTCATAATTAAAAATTAATAATTGATACTGATAACTGCGGAAATCTTTTTAAGTTTGAGAAAGTTTGAGATATTCAA
>DYNA01000183.1 GCA_020721325.1 Paludibacter propionicigenes | reverse complement strand
ATTTTTTCATAATTTGTAAGTTTTAAAAATGAATTAATCTATTTATAATTTCAATATGTACGACAAAAATTTGTAGAATAAAAAAATAAGGTTATAATTATGTTGCAAAATCATTATAACCTTATGACTACAATTAATAAAATCGTATTTGAGTTAAGTGGGTGCTTAACCGGTACAAAGATACAAGTTCTTTCTCAAATTTGCAAAAGTATTTTAATTGCAACGGGAAAAATAACCATGTTAGAAATTTCGCGCACAACGCAAAGAACTTATCGAACCATACAACGATTCTTTGCATTGAAAGATGTAGCGTGGAGTAAATTCAACATTTAGCTAAATTCCAAGCTGTAAATTTTTAGAAAATGTCATACATATTGTAATTTATAAAAGTTTTTCAATAATTTAATTTTTTAGTATTTTTTTTATGATTTTTATTAAAAAAATTACAAAACCTACTTGCGGAATATTTTATAAAAAAATACGGGAAATTGAAAATGCAAAACAATACAATCTATAAAAATAAAAAAGTTTTAAATTTATTTTTAAGTTGTAAAAATTTATATATTTTATTTATAAAAATTCAATTTAGATATTTAAGTATATTTTTTTATAAATCTATTTTGCGATTTATTTAATTTCGTATTTGTAAAAGTTCTTTAATTATTTATCAGAAATAAATATAGTTACGCTGATTAAACTCAAAAATTTTTAAATTTTAAAAAAGTAAAAGTAAAAAAACAGATTATCCTTTTTTCTTTAAAAACTTGCGGCTTGCCCAAATTTTTATAGCAGCCCCGCCGGCTATGGAAGCTCCCCAAATGAGTAAGCCTATTTTGTTGGTTTTCAGTCCGGTATATAAAAATTTTCGTACCAAAGGCAAGGCATGAGCCATGAGTTCTTTTTTAACAATGCTTTTAAAATCGCTTTCGCCGGATTGGTTTTGCAAAACGGCATTGCCCAATCCGAATGGAATTTTTTCGGCAAAAGCCTTTTTAAGTCGCATTTCGCTTTCTACCAACTCATTTTCAAGCTGTTGTTTTGCATATAAAAATGTTGAATAGTTGCTTATTTTTACTTTTTTTTTAGTTGCCATTTTTTTTATTTTTTGTAAAAATCTTTTTCAATCTTTTTCAATCTTTCTCAATCTTTCTCAATCTTTCTCAATCTTTCTCAATCTTTTTCAATCTTTCTTCTCCTCTTCTTTGGGATTTAAAAAATTTACAATCATTTTATTACGAATGGGATTGATAATAATGTATTTTTTCAAAACTAAAATAACAATCAAAACCACAAAATAAATGATGCCCATGATAAGAAAACCTTTGGAATAACTGTGATATTTTTCGCCGATATAAAAAGCCAATGCCAAACTCAAAAACAAAAACATAAGCGAAAAAAGTGCCGTAAAAATTAATATGGCAGTGAAATTTGCCGATGCGTTTGCCATTTTTTCGGCTATCGAAAAACGCATTAATTTCATGCGTAGATTCATGTATTCTTTAAATTCTTCAAACATAATTTATTGTCAATTCGTAATTATTATTTGTTATTCTTTTTTTTGTATAATGCTTAAAATCGAAAAAGTAAATAATTAACTTCTTAAAATACAATGCTTTATAGAAATTTATATTTTTAAAATAAAGCTTTTTACATTTTTTGTTTCTTTAATTTTTAAAAATTCAATATCGTGTGTACATTTTTATTTTGCGAATATACAAAAAAAAATGTAAAATTAATACTTTTTTTCATTTTTTTTTATGCAAAATGCAATAAAACAAAAAAAATACGATTTTCAAAACACGCTTTTATTAAAAAGTAACTTTGTAAAAAAAAATAGAAATTATATTATTTTGAGGTTTATTAATTTTTGTTTTCGTTCGATATACTCAGCTAAATAAGCAATGTTAAAATTCAGCAATATTACAATATACAACAATTTTCTAAAAATTGTGTTATTTTTTATCAAAAGTTATTATTTTTTTTTCAATGGAATTTCTAAATATTTTGTTTTCGTAATTACTTTTTTTTTATTTTTAAACGATAATATAGTAATAAAATGACTTAAAACCATAGCAGAAATCAATAAAAGCAGCATTAAGCGTAGTATTTCAAAATTTTTACTAAAGTAAAAAACAAAAGCAATGTATATTAAATTTACAAGTATAATAATAAAACTGGAAATTTTGTGTGAAAAACCATAATCCAATAACCTGTGATGAATGTGATTTCTATCTGGTGAAAACGGGGATTTGCGCAACACCAAACGTACAAAAATAATGCGCAGTGTATCGAAAAGAGGCACAATCAAAATTCCAAATGAAACTGCCGGCGCAGCATGTACGCGATAAATCTGTATTGCATTGATATTAAACTCATTAAATTGGATAGTCAGAACCGAAACTATTAACCCTAAAAGCAATGAGCCTGTGTCGCCCATAAAAATTTTATTTCGTTTACCGAAAACATTGTAGATAAAAAATGCTATCAAGCTGCCTACCAATGCAAAAGCTATAATGCTCCATTGTATTTTTTGGGCTAAAAAAAACCAAATTCCGAAAGTAGAAGCCGTTACTATGCCCACTCCCGAACTTAATCCATCGATGCCGTCAATTAGATTAAAAGCATTGATAATGACTACAATAATAAAAATACTTAAAGAACAGCTTGCCCAATACGGTATTTCGGTAATTCCATAAAATCCGTGTAAACTTGTTATATGCAAATCGCCAATAAAAACCAAAATGAAAGCGGCAACAATTTGCCCGCTCATTTTTGTTAGCGGGGCAGTAACCAAAATATCGTCTTTAAGACCTATGAAAAATATGATAACCGAAGCGGCTATTAAAACACTTTCTTGTGGAAAAACGACTACATTGGGTAAAACCGAAATACTAAAAATAAATCCGGCAAAAATAGCCAAACCTCCTAAGGTAGGCACGGCTTGTGTATGCGAGGCTCTGTGTCCGGGCAAATCAAATAGATGTTTTTTGTGGGCTACCTTTACAATAGAAGGTATGGATATAAAAACCACTACAAACGAAATGAAAAATGCACTAAAAAGATGCATCATTTCGTAATTTAATATTTCCAACATTTATTTATTTTCAATTTTGAAAAAAAAATATTCTTGATTTTATATAAAAAAGAACAATAAAGTTCTATTTTTAAATAAGTTACAAAATACTTAAAATTATTTTATATATGAGAAAGAGTCATAATTTTGAAATTAAAAACAAACCAATGGATTTGATGTTTTTAATATTCATTTGCAAATTTAATACTTTTTTAACAAAAATAAAAAAATATTTAATTAAAGTTAAATGAAAATTAATAAAAAGCCATTTTTTAGTATAAAAAAATAAAATAAAACGGCTTTTTGAAATTAAATTTTCTTGCTAAAAAGAAGCCTTGCAAATTCGTTTGATGTTGTCGGAATTTCCCATAGTGTAGTAATGAATAATGGGTACATTGTTCTTAATCAAGTCCTGCGACTGATGGATAGCCCATTCTATACCCAATTCATACGCTTCAACATTGTCTTTGCATTTTCTAAGTTCACGCGCCAATTCTTCGGGCAACGAAATATGAAAAGCTTGAGGTAAAACATTGATTTGACGCTTACTACGTATGGGCGTTATGCCCGGAATAATGGGAACATTCACTCCGGCTTCGCGCACCATTCTCACAAAATCGTAATATTTTTGGTTATCAAAAAACATTTGAGTTACCACATAACTCGCTCCGGCATCTACTTTTTGTTTAAGCCAATAAATATCCGATTCCATATTCGGTGCTTCCATGTGTTTTTCGGGATAACCCGCCACACCATAGGAAAAACTGAGTGGTGTTGAATTTTTAATATCGTCGAGATATTTTCCGTTGTTTAGTTCATTGATTTGCTGAATTAGGTCAATAGCATGTGCATGACCGCCATGAGTTTGCTCAAAATATTTTTGATTTTTCAACGGGTCGCCGCGCAAAACCAACAAATTGTGAATATCCAAAAAGTTTAAATCAATCAAAGCATATTCGGTTTCACTTTTGGTAAAACCACCGCAAACAATGTGTGGAACTACATCAATGCCGTATTTATTTTTTATAGCACCCGCCATTGCTATAGTTCCGGGGCGTTTGCGAATTACTTTGGGTTCTATAAGCCCACTTTCAAGGGTTTTGTAGTCCACCTCCTCGCGGTGAACCGTTATGTTAATATATTGCGGGTCAAATTCTATCAAAGGCTCAATATTGTTGAAAACATCTTTAATATCTTTGCCTTTTAGTGGAGGCAAAAGCTCAAAGGAAAACAATGTTTTTGTTGTATCTTTTATATGGTCAACTACTCTCATTTTTTTTATTTTTTTAGAAATTTGAAGTTATTTTTTTATTTTTTGCCTGTTTTCTTTTTTTCGTTATTATCGGATTTATTATTCGCTTTTTTTTGTTTTTGAATAATTATTTTATCATTTAAAAACCAGTCTATATCATTCGTCCAATTGGCTTTAAGTTCTATTTTGTCTTTGTACAGATACACCCTTTCGGGTAAAAGTTTTTTCTGAAAATTTCCACTGTCCCATTTTTTATTACCGTTGTTGTCCGAAATTACTTTTAGATAATACTCTTTTACTTGCAAATACCTGAAATTTAGAATAGTATCCGAATCAATATAAAATTCGTTCAACACTTTCTTTTTATCATCGAGCAATTGAACTATGGATTTATTTTGAATGTTTTGTAAATTCAATTTTATTTCACCATAATCGGCTTCTTCCTGAAAATCAAATTCTTTCTCAAACAAAAGGTTTTTATTTTCAAAAATATCAACAAACGAAGCACTGTCTATTTTTATTTTGTAATTTGTTTTTTCTTTTTTGTCGAAAAAAACATTTAAAGCCCTGTAATTCAATGTATCTAAATCTATTTCAAAAGGAATTTTAATCCATATTTTTTCTTTTTTTGTTTTATCTTTTGCCGTAGATTTTACTTCCTCAAATAGTTGAACGCTATCCTTTAACCAATGTTTTAAAGGAATTGAAAATGTGAGTTTTACATTTTCATTGAAATCAATTTTCTTTTTTTCATTAAAATTTAGTTCCACCGACAAACTACCGGTTGTTTTCTTTTTATCCTTTTTTTGTTCAAAAAATTTCATATTAAGCGTATCAACCGCTTCAATAAAATTTTCCAAAGAATCGAGTTTAAAATAATTTGCCGTAAAATTAACAGATTCTTTATTGTATAAAACTGAATCTTTAAGCCAAACAATATAATTTTTTGTATCTTTTTTTTCTAAAATATACCAATCTTTTAATTCCAAACTATCCAATAAATTCAATCGAAGTGTACTATCGTTGTCTAAATTAAATTGTAAATCTATTTTTCCTTTTTCTTTTCTTTCCTTTGCAGAAAAAAATTGATTATTTCCCGTTTCTGCAAAAAGAAACAATTGCAAACTATCGGGAGAATACTCTAAGTAATTGATTTCCTGAATGGTATCTTGTCTAATGGTATCTATTAAAATGGAATCGGACAGCGAAACGAAACGCTGAAGCGAATCGGGTAATTTCAATGCTATTTCTTTGGTAATGAACTCTTTCTTATTTAGCAAACGCAACGTATCGGCGTGTATGTGCTGGATAAGCACCGTATCCATTTTTGTTTTTGAAACCACTGAAGGCGATAACAATTCACTGCTAAAAGCTAATTCTTCGGTGCCGCTTTCGTAAGTAAAATTGTAAGAGGCGTCTTTTAGAGCAAAAATTTTGTAAGTTCCATAAGCTATGTATTTAAAAGTAAAATGTCCTGAGCTATCGGTTTTGGCAACATAATTAGGAAGTATTTTGGTAAAAGCCGTATCGGACATATTGCTGTGCAATAAAACCATAGCATTCAGAATAGGCTCATTATCAAAGGCATTCACTAACGTTCCACTCACTTGCAACGAATCAATAACTGCTCCGGTAGAAAAAACATAGCTGTAATTTTTATACACATTCCCTTCGTTGTAGTCGGCAAGTGAGTTGCCAAAATCAAATAAATAAGTAGTTTGAGGCTTCAAACTGTCTATAAATTTGATAATTAGCTTATTCATATTTGTTTTTACCGAAGGTTTTTCGGCGGTTGGAGGCGAAATGAGTAATTCTTTGTTTACATCTTTGAGTTGAATGTTTTCATCAAATTCGATTGTAATTTTTTTCTCATTAAAATATACCGATTTATTTTCGGGTAAACTTTTGATAATCACCGGAGGCAATATATCTTTTTCACCTCCCGTTGGCTGACCTACTTGCGCACACGAATAAGCTAAAAATCCAAAAAATAAACCGATAAAAGAATGCTTTATAATATCTTTAAACATAATTATTTTCAAAAAAAAACAGTTTGACTAATCGTACAATAAATAATGCTTTCGCATTTCTTTGTATTTTTCTAAATCCGCTTGCCAAGTTTGCCTAATTTCATCTTCTGATTTGCCTTCTTTAATCATTTTAAGAATTGCATCATTTCCTATCAAAAGATTGAACCATTTTTCGCGAGCAAAAAATGTTGTTTTAAAATCAGATTTGTTATAAAAATCGATAATGTATTTGAGTGTAAATTTGGCGTCTTTCTTTTCATTTCTCAAATCAATTCCGTAGCAGAGTTTACCTTCTTGTTCGGGATTCATTTGAACGCCTTCAATGTCGTGAGGTGTAAATGTAAATTTACCAAATTTGGCATCGGGATAACCAATAACTTGAAACGGAAAATCGGTTCCGCGCCCAATACTTATTTGAGTCGATTCAAACAAACAAAGCGAAGGATACAAACGAAGCGATAAGTAATTTGGTAAATTGGGTGAAGGGCGTACCGGAAGTTCATAAACTGTAGAATGCTTATAATTAGCTATTTCAATGATAGTTACATTGCATTGTTTGCCATCTTTCAGCCAGCCTTCTCCGTTAATCATCAGTGCCAATTCGCCAACGGTAAGCCCGTGAACTATGGGAATAGGATGCATTCCAACGAATGATTCAAACCCTTTTTGCCGAATGGGTCCATCAACGTAATCGCCCAATGGATTGGGACGGTCGAGAATAAGTAATTTAATATTGTTTTCGGCGCAAGCCTCCATAATGTTGTGCATGCTGCTGATGTATGTAAAAAAACGCGCTCCGGCATCTTGAATATCAAATACCACAATGTCCACATTTGCTAAGGATTCGGGCGTAGGTTTGTGCCCTTTTCCAAACAAACTCACAATCGGAACTCCGGTTTTTTCGTCAGTACCATTTTTAATTGTAGCACCGCGTTCGGCGTTGCCTCTAAAACCATGTTCCAAGGCAAATATTTTTACCACATTAATTTTTTTCTCCACCAAAACATCGAGCAAATGTTTTTCAGCCACCAGCGATGATTGATTGGCAACCAAAGCTACTTTTTCACCCCAAAGCAAAGGCAAATATTCATCGAGTCGTTCGGCTCCAACCATAATTTGGGAGTCTATTTGAGTACTGTCTTGTTTTTCGTTTTGCGCATTGCTTTGCGAAATGGTATTCTGACATGAAAACCCTAAAAAATTAATGAGTAAAAGAATTTGTAAATATTTCATCTTAATTATTTTATCCTTTTTTGTTAAAAAAAAAAATGAAAATACTCTGCAAATGATATAAAAAAAGCATTTTTAATATTATGCAATCTACTTACAATCAATCTATTGTCAAAGTATTAGCCCATTTTAAAGTTATTATTCGGAGCATAAAACTCTTTTGCCAAAAAAATCTTTTTATAAAATTCAAAATTAAAAATTCTTATCAAAAAAGAAGTAAATTTCATTTCTTTTTTATATGAAAAAAAATAAAAATGAAATTAAATAATTGGTTAATAGTATTTTATGGAAAATTATTAATTTTTAATTGTTAATTATTAATAGACTTGTTGCAAATTGAAACCCAATTTTTTACCAAAAAGTACACAAGAATTTACCCTCTTTGTGTTCATTGTGAACTTCTTTGTTTTTTTAGTGGTGAATATTTTTTTCATAAAATATACTAAAAAACGGGATAAATTTTAATATTTATTATTACGTAACTACAACTTTTCCAAAGTTTTAGAACTTTGGAAAAGTTAAATAATAAACCGTTTGCAGTATAG
>DYNA01000182.1:6770-8136 GCA_020721325.1 Paludibacter propionicigenes | reverse complement strand
TCGACCAAAAACAAAGTAAGATGTAAATGTTATTTATTTACGATTACTTAGTGGTCTAATTGTTTTTTCAAAACCCTTAATTATTAAAAATTAATTCGGTATTGAGCAGCCCTTGCCGCGTCTTTTCGTTTCCAATATGCCTTACCTATTCGAGCTATGTAAGACAACAATTCATAAGCATCTTCACGTTTTGAAGAACGATTGCTTGCCGACAATTTAAAATCGTGCTTATGCAACAATTTATTCTCAAATAGCATTAAATAATTAAGCACTAAACTTGCAAAATAATTAACACGCTCCTCATCAACTCCATATTCCGTTGTCAATGCCACGTTTCTTTCCAATGCCTCAACTATATTTTTTATTGAATCTACAAATTCATTAAGCTTCACTTTAGAAAGACTTTTGCCGAAAATAGCATCATAATTATCCGTTCCTTTAGCAAAAACATAACACAATTGCTGCTTTAATAAATCAATTTCGTCCAACAAAACCAATTTTTTTTCATTGCGTTTTGCCGTTAAAACCTTACCCTCTGCCGAATCCAACGCAAAAGTTGTTTCCGTTTCCAATTCCGTTACCATCACTTTTAAACGCGACAACAACTCCGGCTTCACTCCTACCCTTTCAAGCTCCGACAAATCACGCTCAGCACTTGCACAAACGTTCTTGCTCCTATTTATGAACTCACGAAAAGACAAACCTCCATTACGAAAATAAGTTTTTCCCATAATTTTATTTGTTTTTCTCCAAAAATTCCATTTCCGTTTCAAAATAAATTTCTCAAAAAAAATGAAATTTTTGTACTTGTTAATACTACGGTAAACTTACTTCAGGCGTTTACCTTGTGCCTGCCAAATAATTAATAATGAACACATCAAATACATCAATCAATTTGACACTGCAAATATACAACACTTTTTTTCAATTTCCAAATTTTTTTATAACTTTTTTCAATTATATTTAAAAAAAACTATATTTTTAAAAAACTAAATATACTAAAATACCAATAAAATAAGGCATTACAAAAGAAAAAAATACAAAAGTTAAAAAATGTTAAATAATAATATTTTTTTATAAACTATTAAAATTAACCATAAAAATATACACTAATAATAGACTTTTAAAACCTAAATACATAAAATTTACAAAAAAATAAACACAAAATACCCATTTTTTTTAAATAAAACCGATAAAAAAAAACACAACAACAGTCCCGCTCTAACTCAGCAACAGGGTCGCTCAAAGCGACCCCGTTGCTAAAAAAACCCGCTCCCCTTTCGGAAAAACCCAATCCGGTCGCGGAAAAAACCGCCCCCCTTTCAGAAAAACCCAATCCGGTCGCGGAAAAAACCGCCCCCCTTTC
>DYNA01000182.1:0-6670 GCA_020721325.1 Paludibacter propionicigenes | reverse complement strand
CCGCCCCCCTTTCAGAAAAACCCAATCCGGTCGCGGAAAAAACCGCCCCCCTTTCCGAAAAACTCAATCCGGTCGCGGAAAAACCCGCCCCCCTTTCGGAAAAACTCAGAACAGCCTCGCGCCAAGCCACCCCGACTGCTAATTTGTTCCAAAATCCAACTCATCAACCTTCACCTTAAAAAAAAAATTTCAATAAACTTGTAAGACTCATTCTTATTAATTATTTTTGCATTTTGCAAATGTTTTCCTTTTTAATAAAATTATACTTTTTTTCAAAAAAAAATGAAAATACAAAAATATTTACTTTCCTTTGGGCTGCTTGCATCGATTTTGATAGGCATTCACGCATGTTCTACAAAAAAAAATACCCAAACAACGCGAGCTTTTCACAATTTAACCTCGCATTACAACATCTATTTCAATGCCAACGAAAACCTTAAAAAAGGAGTTGCCAAAATAGAAACCAATTACATCGACAATTACACCGAAATATTATCCATTTACCGCTTTGGCGATAAAACTTCCGCTTCATCTGCAGACGGCGACATGGAAACCGTTATCAAAAAAGTATCAAAATTAGTCAAAAGCCATTCCATTAAGAAAAAACCAAAACGAAAAGACAAAAAAAAACAAAGCAAAAAAGAAAAAGAATTTTACGCTCAATCCGAATTCAACAAATGGGTGGACGATGCCTATTTGCTCATGGGAAAAGCCTATTTCTACAAAATGGAATACAGCCAAGCCATTAAAATTTTTGAGTACATTCTCCAAAATTTTCCCGACAAGGAAATTAAAATGAAAGCCCAATTCTGGATAGTACGCTCCTACATTGAAGCTCAAGACTACAAAAACGCAAAAATAAAACTCGACCTGCTCAAAGGAATGGGAAAAATTCCTGAAAAAATGAACAAAGACATAGCTTTAGCTACAGCTCATTTGTTTTTAAAACAAAAAGACTACTCCGAAGCCGCAGTAAAACTCAAAATTGCAATTGCTTTAACCAAAAAAAAGCGTGAAAGATGCAGATACACATTCATTTTAGCGCAAATTTATCAACAGCAAGGCGACAACAACAAAGCATCGGAATTGTATGCCAAAATTCCAAAACTAAATCCCACTTACGAAATGCTTTTCAATGCCAACATCAACTCCGCAGTTGCATTTTCAGGCGACAGCAAAACCGGAGATATGGTCAAACAATTGGAAAAAATGCTCAAAGACGAAAAAAACGAAGACTTCAAAGACCAAATTTATTTTGCTTTAGCAAATATTTTTAGAAAAAAAGGCGATATGGTTACCGCAAAAAAATATTACACACTCTCATCTGCCGTGAGCCGAACAAACAAAAACCAAAAAGCCGTTTCGTGCTTAGCACTTGCCGATATTTATTTCATCGAGCCTCAATACAAATTCGCACAAGCATATTACGACAGTACCATAATGAATTTGGATAAAAACTACGCCAATTACGAAGCGGTCTTCTTAAAAACTAAAAACCTCACCGCACTCGTAAACAACCTCACTACCATTTCATTACAAGACAGTCTTCAAATGGTAGCCCGCTTAAGCGAAAAAGAACGTTTACAACTCATCGACCAACGCATTCAGCAATACAAAGCCGACGAAGCCAAGAAAAATGCACCGCAAGGCACACAGCGCGACCCCATTTTTGATGACGACGTCAATCGAGTTACCTCAAATCAATCCTCATTGCCATTTTACAACCCCGGCACACTCGCACGAAGCATGGACATGTTCAAACGAAAATGGGGCGACCGCAAACTCGAAGACAACTGGAGACGAAAAAACAAAGCCATAGTTATGGAAACAACCGAAGAAGTAGTTGCCGATAACAACAACACAAACTCAGACGAAGCATTTACACAAGAAGACCGCGAGTTTTACCTTGCACAATTGCCTTTAACCGATTCATTAATAAATATTTCCACCGAAAAAATTGAAAAAGCCTATTTCGCTGCCGGCGAAATTTACATGGAAAAACTCAACGACTACAAAGAAGCAATAGCCGTTTTTGAACAATACATCAAACGTTTCCCAAAAGGAAAATTCGTTCTCGATACCTATTATTATTTGTTTAAAATGAATATCGATTTGGAAAACAAAACACAAGCCGATGTTTATAAAAACTTGATTATAAAAGAATTTCCAAACAGCACACACGCCATTTTGTTTACAAACCCCAACTATCTGAGCCAATTAAAAACCGAAAAAAACAAAGTAGATGAAGTTTACAAACAAGCCTTCGACAACTACAAAAACAAAAACTATTCGCAAGCCATCAATTTGAGCAGCAATGCAAACCAAACATTTCCAAACAATTACCTCGAACCCAAATTTGATTTTCTCATTGCCCTTAGCAAAGGAGCTTTGGCGGCGCCCAACCCCGAAATCTTGCAAACCGAATTGCGAAACATCGTAGCAAAGCACCCAAAATCCGACGAAGCCACCAAAGCTGACGAAATGCTCAAAGCCTTGAGCGAAAACTCAAACGACAACCAAAACAAAGCCATTGATATTTATTCAAATAAATCATCGAAAACATATTTTTATGTTTTAATTTTAAAAAATTCCTTCAATTTGAACAGAATAGAATTTGACATAGCCAAATTCAACATCAACAATTTCCCTACAACCGATTTTTCGGTTACAACCAAAGACCTTTTAAAATCCGAAAAAATGCTCATTGTAGAGGGAATTTCAAATTTGGAACAAATAAAAGAATATTTTACAAAAATAAAACAAGACAAAGAAGTGCGAAAAGATTTGACTATGGAAAACTACGACGAATTTATCATTTCGCAAGAAAACTTCAATGTATTTGAAACCGATAAAAATGCAAAACTCTACATTCAATTTATGAACGAACTGATGCTCAAATAAATAGTACGAATATGTATTTTGACTGGGATGAGAACAAAAACAAATCAAACATTGAAAAACATGGTATTGATTTTAAAGATGCGATAGAAATATTTAATGACCACAAAAGAAAAACTTCGCCTGATTTACGTATAGATTATGGGGAAGATCGTTGGGTTACAATAGGTAAATTTGTTGATAGTATAATTGTTGTGGTATATACGATAAGAAATACAAATGTTTATCGGATAATATCGGTACGATATGCCAAGAAAAAAGAACGTGAAATTTATAATAAACAATAGTATGGAAACAATAATTTATTGGAAAGATGCAATAGAAATGCTTAAAAAAGGCAAAAAAATAGTGCAGGTGGAAATTGATTTCAGAAAAGAGCAAATACCAGTGAACGAAGTAACTTTTTTTAATAAACATTCAATTAGAGTGCCGGAAGATTTAATATTTTATGATGATGACAAAATTGATTGCAGCGATATACCCGAAATTACGGAAGAGGATATAAATTCTGGCAAGATTCAATGGATTGCAATAAACGAATTTCCAATAGACCCAGAGATAAGAAATTGGTTATCAAAACAGAATATTAAATTAAATGAACTTCTTCCTTTTTTATTAAAAAATTTTTATCAAACAATAAAATATGCACAAAAAAGTGCAGCTTTATAAAATAGTGTAAACTAATTTTAGTTTGTTGGCTTATGAAATCCTATGACTACATTATAATTGGCTCAGGCTTTGGAGGTTCGGTATCGGCTCTTCGCTTGGCGCAAAAAGGATATTCCGTTTTGGTTATCGAAAAAGGAAAATGGTTTCAACCCAACGATTTCCCAAAAACCAATTGGAATTTGAAAAAATGGCTCTGGCTGCCCACTTTAAAGTTTTTCGGTATCCAGAAAGTAACTTTTTTCAGACATATTTCCGTTTTAAGTGGCGTAGGAGTTGGAGGAGGTTCGCTTGTTTATGCAAACACATTACCCAAACCCAAACCGGCTTTTTTTCAGAAAGGTTCGTGGGCGGGGCTTGCCGATTGGCAAACAGAACTCGACGACTGTTACCAAACGGCATGGAAAATGCTCGGAGCCGAAGAGAATCCCTTTTTGGGCGAAAGCGATTTGGCTTTCAAGCAATTGGCTAAAGAAATTGGAAAAGAAAACAGTTTTCAACCCGTAAAAGTTGCCATCTACTTTGGCGAAAAAGACAAAACCGTTGCCGACCCTTATTTTCAGGGCGAAGGACCCGACCGCACCGGCTGCCTGCAATGCGGAGCGTGCATGACCGGTTGCCGACACAACGCCAAAAACACTCTCGACAAAAACTATTTGCATTTAGCTCAAAAATTGGGCGTCGAAATCCTTGCCCAACACCAAGTTACCGACATCATTCCTCTCGAAAATGCCGACGGAGAAAAAGGTTACGAAATCATTGCCAAAACCATAGGCGTAAAAACTTCGTACCGAAAAATACATTTTAAAGCCCAACATGTAATTGTTTCGGGCGGTGTATTGGGTACAGTGCCTCTTTTGCTTGCGCAAAAAAAGAAAAATCTTCCCAAGCTGAGTCCGCGTTTGGGCGAAATGGTGCGCACCAACAACGAAGCACTCATTTTAACCACCACCGCCGACACTTCCAAAGACCTTTCCAGCGGAATAGCCATTGGGTCAATCATCGAAACCGATGACCATACCAACATTGAACCCGTGCGCTACGGCAAGGGCAGCGGCGCATGGCGTGCCTTGTGTATGCCCATGGTGAGCGAAAAAAATTTCTTTTTAAGGGTTCTGAAATTATTTACAATACCGTTTACAGCACCGCTCATTTGGCTCAAAGTTTTTTTTGCCCCCGATTTCGGCAAACAAACCTCCGTTATTTTATTCATGCAACACCTCGACAGCACTTTGAAGCTAACCAAAGGCTCTTTGGGGCTAAAAACCAGCGTAGAATCGGGCAAAAACCCAACGGCTTTTATTCCCGAAGCCCATCAGTTGGCTCACCTTTACGCAAAAATCATTAAAGGCAAACCGCAAGTTATGTTTACCGAAACTTTAACCGGAATCCCCTCCACAGCTCACATTTTGGGCGGTTGCGTGATAGGAAAAGATGCCCAGCATGGTGTAATTGACGCCCAGCAGAGAGTTTTTGGTTATAAAAATCTTTACATTTGCGATGGCTCGGCGGTTTCAGCCAATCCGGGCGTAAATCCTTCGCTCACCATTACTGCTATGACTGAGCGAGTTATGAAAAACATTCCTCAAAAATAAAATGATTGGCGTAAATGATTTTTGATTAAAATTCTAAAAAGCAAAATAAAACTATTCTTTGAATTTCAATCTTTATAAATTTGTACAATCAAAATGTTAGTCCTTAAATCTGCAAGTCATCGTATCAATCTGCTAATAAACAATTGATACGATGACTCTCATTAAGTTAGTAATCGATTTTGGGATTTAAAGTTTTATAAAAAAGTATTTTTCTTTAAAAAAAAAAAGAAAAAATCAATTCTTTTTCAAATTGTAAGCCATAAGTAATTCGCCATGTCTTAAATACAAAATGCCTTTGCTAATAACCGGATGCGAAAACGGTTCTTTTGTGCCGCGCTCAGTTTTGAATGAGCTGATAACCTCCATTTTACCATGGTTCGGATTTACTAAAGCCATTTCGGCTTTGTTGTTGTATAAATACAATTTGCCATCGGCATAAATGGTTACACCTTTGTTAAACTTCAAAGAATCAACTATTTTGCCAGTTTCGGTGTTTAAAGAAAGCCAAATTCTTCTACCGTAACTTTCGCCATAAATAAAATTATCTTTTTTAATAAAACCGCCCATAATGTTGTCAAAGCCCGAATTTCTCCAGATTTCGGTTATTTTTTTGCCATCAGGCGAAAGTTGCAATTTAACCGCGCCATTGCCGTCTCCTGTGGCGTAATAAATAAATCCGTTTTCATAAATTGGCGTGTTGCAATGAACATCAATCAAGCTTTCGGGCATGGTATCCTGTTTGTGCGACCACAACATTTCTCCCGATTTTACATCAATTGCCAAGAGATATTTTTTACTAAAAGTGAGCATCAAATCGCGAGTAGGCAAGCGCACCAAAAGCGGTGCCGTATAAGCCGGAATTTCACTTTCCGCTTTACAAATCCAAATCAAATCGCCCGTGAAACGGTTCAAAGCCACTACATTGGTATCTTTTCCACCGGGCATGCAATACACTTTTTCTTCATCAACCAAGAGCGATTCGGAAAAACCAAAGCGATTGTTTCGCCCTCCAAAATCCAAAATTAAATTTTTTTCCCAAATTTTTTCTCCTTTTGTGTTGAAACAAACCAAATTACCATTGCCACTTGTGGTATAAATTAAATCGTTTACCACGGTGGGTGCAGAGCGCGAACCTCTAAAATTAATTGTCCATTCGCTGCCAATTTTGGCTTTCCAAACCCTTTCGCCTTTCAAATTGTGAGCAAACAGATAATTTATGCTATCCACTTCGCCACAAACGTAAATCATCTCTTCGGTTACAACGGGCGAACCGTAACCATTACCTACACTTTGATTTTTCCAAAGCAATTTAAGACCTGTCGAATCCCATTTTTCTAATAAATTGGTTTCGTTATAAACTCCATCTCTATTATCGCCACGAAACTGATATATTTTTATAGGATTTACAAAGGCAGCCATCAAAACTACCACTACAACGAATACTAAATTTTTTTTCATATCAATATGTACGACAAAAATTTGTAGAATAAAAAAAATAAGGTTATAATTGT
>DYNA01000181.1 GCA_020721325.1 Paludibacter propionicigenes | reverse complement strand
ACTAAATAAAGCTTTTTTTTAAGAATAACTAAAATTCGCAATTTTTTTTTTTATAATTGAGTAGTATCGTAACTATTTTTTTTACAAAATGCTTTTAAATTATTTCTCAATAAGCAGCTTATTAACTTATAGATTCAAAAACTTACCTATTTTAGGGAACTTTCTTTTTTTTTAATATCTTTTGTAAAAAAAATAAAAAAATTGATTTTAAAACTTTTTTTATTATTTTTGTCAAAGTTTTCGTCCTGTTTTTTTGATAAAATAATTGATAAATTTTTATTCTTTTTTACAATAATGCAATATTAAATTATTTATTTAAAAAAAATCAGACAATTCTAAAATAGTATGAGAATTTTTATTAATTTTATAAAATTATGATAGTAAATAAGAATAAAGTTGTATCGATAAGTTATGAACTTCGTATAAATGCAAAAGATGGCGAATTGGTTGAAGTAGTTGAAAATGACAAACCTATGAATTATTTGCACGGTGTAGGAAGTATGCTTGAGAGTTTTGAATTTCAATTGGAGGGATTAAAAAAGGGTGATGTATTTGATTTTATGATACTTGCTGCTGATGCTTACGGCGAGGAATCGGACGAAGCGATTGTGGATTTGCCAAAAACGGTTTTTCAAGTTGATGGCGAAATTGACGAAGAAATGCTTGTGGAAGGCAATGTAATTCCTATGCAAGACAAAGATGGCAATCACTATGACGGCATTGTGCTTTCGATAACAGACGAAATGGTACAGTTGGATTTTAATCACCCTTTGGCTGGTGATGATTTGTATTTTACCGGAAAAGTTTTAGACGTTCGCGAAGCAACAAAAACCGAATTGGAACATGGACACGTTCACGGTGAACATGACCATCATCACAATTAATTTTTTGCAGAAATAATTTATTTCTAATACTTTATACACGAAATATTAAAAATAACTTTAATGTTTCGTGTTTTTCTTTATAAAAAAGTAAATTGGTAAAATGAATACGTTTGGAAATTTATATAAATTAACAAGTTTTGGCGAATCGCATGGAAAAGCTATTGGTGGCGTTATTGATGGTTGTCCTGCGGGTATTTCATTGGATTTCAATAAAATACAAATTGAATTGAACCGTAGAAAACCCGGACAGTCAAAAATTACAACACACCGAAAGGAAGCCGACGAAGTGGAGTTTTTATCGGGAATTTATGAAGGAAAAACCACCGGAGCGCCAATTGCATTTTTGGTTTGGAATATAGACCAAAAATCGAACGATTATGACAATTTGTACGAACTTTTTAGACCTTCTCATGCCGATTTTACTTACTTTTCAAAATATGGAATCCGCGACCCACGTGGTGGAGGTCGAAGTTCGGCGCGAATTACTTTATCACGCGTAGTTGCTGGTGCTATAGCCAAGCAAATACTTGAAAAAGAGAATATTAGCATACAGGCTTACACTTCACAAGTTGGAAATTTAACACTTCAAGCTGATTACTCGACTCTGGATTTGCTTCAAACCGAATCAAATATAGTACGTTGTCCGGATAAAAATTTGGCTGTTCAAATGATAGATTTAATAGAGCAAGTGCGTAAAAATCAGGATACTGTGGGAGGTGTTGTAAGTTGTGTGGCTAAAAATGTTCCCGTAGGTTTGGGCGAGCCGGAATTTTTTAAATTGCATTCAGAATTGGCGCGTGCCAATTTAAGCATCAATGCTGCAAAAGCCTTTGAGTTGGGGAGTGGTTTTTCTTCTGCGCAAATGTTTGGAAGTCAGCACAATGATGAATTTGCAATTAAATCAGGAAAAATTTTTACTAAAACGAATAATTCAGGAGGTATTCAAGGTGGCATTTCTAATGGAATGGATATTTATTTTCGAGTAGCTTTTAAACCTGTAGCTACAATTATAAAACCACAGCAAACTGTTGATATTAAAGGAAATGAAGTTATTTTTTCTGCAAAAGGCAGACATGACCCATGTGTAGTACCTCGTGCCGTTCCTATCGTGGAAGCCATGACTGCAATGGTGTTATTGGATTTTTATTTATTGAACAAACGGTTCTTGTAAAGGTTATAACTTATTGTTAATCATGTCTAACAGTTCTTTTAGCAATGTTAAAACCAAAAATAAAACCAAGTGTATTATTGTCTTTTTTTGGAACAAAGTAAATATTTAACGGTATATTCAAATATCCTGAGTGAAAAGTTTTTCCAAGAGCAATAATTAATCCGGTAGAAAGTTCCAGTTTACCTCTATGGTCAATTTGTTTAATAATTGGAAATGAGGTATTTGTATTGGTGTCGGCTAAATTCCATTTGTGGTTTTCATCATAAAAGCCGGAGGCATATTTAACCCCTCTAAATATGGGACCCAAGCCAATTTCCCAGCCTTTTTTGTTGAATCGAAAGCCATTCATTAAGGAAATTGAAGGAATAAAATTGCCTGATTCTAAGCCACTTAACGCTGGTACAAATTCTATTAACGCCTGAAAATCGCCGGAACTTAAATATTGTCTTTCGTATTGAAATCCAAAAATTGAAGTAACGGGATACATTTCAAAGCCTCCTTCTGTTTCAGATGCTTTAAGTCTTTCTGCTCCAGAGCCATAAATATATGAAACACCCATACGCGGTCCATTAAGTTTTACGGTAGTTTTCGGACTGGTAATTAAATGCTCGTAATTGATGAGTAAATCTACTAAAAGTGGGTCATTTGAAATTCCTAATAGATTATTGATTGAAATTTTTGCCATTGTTTGTATTTCACGCTCTAAATCAAGATATTCCATAACATTCGTATTTTCAATACGCTTATTTTTTATATCAATTATTCGCAATACAAAAATAATTTTCTCGCCAAAACGATCAATATTTCCCGTTAAAATTTTGTCCACTTTTAACAAAATACCTACTTCTATTAATTTGGATTTTCCGAAACAATCTTCTGTGGCTATTCCATTAATTTTCAATATATTAGATACATCATATTTATCTAAAACTTCAAAGGTATTTGCTTTTTCAAGTTCTAAACGAATTAAGTTTTCCATTGATATATTGTCGTACCCAATGCCTTTTGTATCTATTCCAATTACAGCAACTGTTGGTTTATTTTGTGCTGATAATGAATAATTTAAAACCAATAATACAATGATAATAATTCCTTTTTTTACCCACATTTGCATTTTTTTTTAGAAATAAATATTATTTTTACAAAAAATCAAATTTACAAACTTATTTTTTCAAATTTGTAAATTTGATTTATCTGTTTTTTTTTAATAATTAATTAATACTTTTTAAAAAATCTTCTTTTGTTGCAATCTTTGCATTTTTCATTTTGAAAACATGTTTTTTTGTTTGCGATAAATTGGAAAAATTGAGTTTTTTGTACTCTGAATTGCTAAAAGTAGCCATTTCTGTTTCAGATAAAATAGCTACAAATTTTGCCGTACTATCATTTATCAACATCAATTTTTCCCAATCACTGTAAGGAATTTGAATGTACGATTGATTATTTTCAAAAAAATAAACCAGTGGAATTGTTTCTTTATCAAGTTCTTTGCTTTCAAAATTAAAATCGGCATTAACAATTATTTTATCTTCACGATTATTTATTTTGTCCCAATTGTGATAACCGGTTTGAACGATGTCGTAACTTCTAAATACTTGAGCTTGAGCAGCTATGCGAGCTTCCGCCTCGGCTATTTTGGTAAGTGTAGCTTCATATTCTTTTTGCCATTCATCGGGCATTTGCTTGAAAACTTCTTTCAATTTCATCACTGCTTCGGCTTTAAATGTAAATTTTGGCGATGTTTCTTGCCAATCTTTTCTAACCGTCAGATTGTACTGATTTTCACCTACTTTTTTAAGTGAGATTAGTCGGTTTTCTGTTTGGTATTCTTTTGTTTGTACCCATTTTGGAAATTCTTTTCCCGAAATATTTCGCCAAACAAGTTCATAAGCAAACACTTTTTGACCTTCAAAAATCAAAGTTTCCCAAGTGCCATAAATACCAGACCACTTTAATCCATATTTTTCAGATTTTGTTTTTAAACTGGTATTTTTTTCATATTTCCAAACATCACCAGAAGGTTTTACATTAAAATATACATCAAGAATAGCCCAATAATCGAGAGCAAAATAGTCTTTTTCAAAAGGAATTGTATGTTTAGGCTTTATTTTCTCTATTGAATCCTTTAAAACTTGAATTTTTTCATTTAAAATTGGCTCTGAAGTGCCTTTATAACTCCAATTTTTGGCATTTTCATCTAAACTATAGAAATTATAGTCCTTTTTATCATTAAAAGATGCCATTTTAACATTTATTTTACTGTTTTCTTTCATGAAAATCTCGTTTGTGTCTTTGAAAGCACGCAATTCAAACATTCCGGCTGTTTGTAAATTGTATTTTACTCCTGCCGAATCATAATACATAGGCACACCTGCTAAAAAAATATCGTAAGCATCGTGTAATTCTCTGTATTTGAGAGTAATATCACCTGTAATTTTTTCACCGGATTTATTTACCCAAATATCTGGAGGGATTGAAATTATGCTACCTGTCTTATATTCAAGCGTATCGCCTAAATCGGCTTTTATTGTAAAAGCTTCGTAATCTGGATTAAGAGCGGGAAAAGGAGGATTAATAAATGCTTTTTCGGCAAATTTCTCATTTCTGCACGAAGCTATTAAAAGCACTAATAATGAGATTGTTATTAAATAATTTGTTTTCATAAGTTTAGTTTTTATAAATGAATTATTATGCTAAAAAATTGATTTATAACTATTTGTATAAAAAAAAGAGGCTACTTTAGAATACGAATATTGTTTTGCAGGATAACTTGTACCATACGGAAAGTATTCATTATCAATGTTTTTTATAATCTGTTCTTTTGTTTTGTTAAATCCTGAATTGTAAGCAGATGCAAAAAATTCTATTCGCTCTTCAATAGACATATTTTCAGTATTGTATTTATGATTGACAATTAAGTAAAATGCTTCGGCATATTTTAATTGCCAATTAAATGATTTTAAGCGTTTTATTCGTTCTTTTCTAATTTCAATTTCTTTTTTATCGAAATAGTAAAAATACGGTAAAATATTTTCATCAAAATGGTTTTTTAAAATATATTTTTCCATATTTTCTACAAAAGAAGGTTTCATTTGAAAATAACCTATTGAAAAATCTACATAATCACTTCCGAATTGAGTGTAAAGAATTTCATTTGCCTCTGTTTCTATGTAATCACTTAATATTGAGTATCTTATTCGCTCTGGAAAAAGAGTGGAAACAATTAAAACTTTATCCGCTTTTGAAGATTTGAAATGATAATCAAAATATTTTTTATTTACTTTTATAAAATTTATTGCCCTTCGATAGTCTTTTCCAAATATTTGTGCATAATTTTCACCCTCCAACACTGTTTGAAGTGATGAGTAAGGTGTTGATTTTGAGATTAATAAAACTAAAAGCAAGGTTAAATATTTCATATTGATACTTTATTCAAAATTACAAAATTTTTTTATAAAAATCAATACTATTGTGTTTTTTTTAGGAAATATCTTTACAGCAAATTTATTTTACCATTTTTCCAAATGCACTCTTTCTGGATTGTAGCGGTTAATAGAATCATATTCTTTTGTAGGATAACCTATTGAGATTAATGAAAAAGCTTCTATATGATTTGGCAATGAAAAGTAATCTCGTAAAAACTTCATTCTTTCCACACGCGGATAAACGCCTAACCACACCGCACCAAGCTGTAAATGAGTTACTTCTAAAAGCATATTTTCGGTTGCTGCTGCACAGTCTATCATCCAATAGCCTTCGTGTTTTTGCTTTTCCAAGTCGCCACAGACCAAAATTGCTACCGAAGCCTTGTCCAACATTTTTGCATAAGGACTTAAACCCATTAATTCTTGCAGTTTTTGGCGATTTTTTATTACAAGAAAATGCCATGGTTGCTCATTTCCGGCTGAAGGTGCGCTCATACCCGCATGTAAAATAGCCGTTATTTGCTCATTTGTTACTTCTTTTTCAATATATTCGCGTATGCTTCTTCGTTTAAAAATTGCGTCCATTTTCTTATTTTATTGAATTTTAATACTTTAAATACTTTTTTTTTAGTGCAAATTTAATTTGATTTACGGTATAACAATTTTATTTTTTGATTCATTTTATTAAAAAAAGTTAAAACTAAAAAAGTAGTTTGTAAACTAAAGTTTTAGTTTTAAATTTGTAAAAATTTAATTTATAATATTGTCTTAAAAAAATGAAAGAATTAACTAAAGCAGAAGAACAAGTAATGCAGATTCTTTGGAAAATAAAAGAGGGATTTGTAAAAGATTTTATTGAATATTTTGATGAGCCGAAGCCGGCTTACAATACCGTTTCTACTATCATTAGAATACTTGAAAATAAAGGGTTTATAGGACATACAGCCTACGGAAAAACGCACAAATATTTTCCTACAATAGCAAAAGATGAATACAAAAAAACTTTTTTAAAAGGTTTTGTCCGCAATTATTTTGAAAATTCTTTTCAGCAACTGGTTTCTTTTTTTTCAGAAAAAGAAAATTTAAGTATTGATGAAATGGAAGAATTAGTAAAAATAGTAAATGAAAAAATAAGTGATATAAAAAAGTAGAATGAAAAAATGTATGTGAATGTTTTTTATTCTTAATTATTTACGATTTATATTTTGAGATTTATGTTTTAATTTTCAATTTCAATTCGTAAAATTTTGATGTATATTTGATTGATTTATAATTTATAGATATTTTACCAATTTATTTTATTTTTTACAAAATGCGAAAATATTATTTATTCTTTTATTTATTTTTTCCTGTTATAGCTTTTGCGCAAAGCGAAAAGGAACTGCAAGAAATTGATTTATTGATATTTGAAAGTAAATTTGCACAAGCCGATGCAAAAGTAGAGATATTATTAAAAAGTTTTTTTGAAAATGCCGATTTATTTTATAAAGCTGCTCTGATAAAGCAAAGTTTGAATATAGATAAAAAAGCAAATGAATTTTTTCGTAAAGCTGTTGAGTTAGATAGTTTGAATATCAATTACTTAAATGCTTATGCTAACAATTTAGCTCAAATTGGAAAAGTTAAAATTGCTATTTCACTTTTTGAAAAAATCTTGCAAAAAGAACCTCTGAACTTTTATGCTTTGGACAAAGTTTCGCAACTTTATATTAAGCAAAGGCTTTATAAACAGGCGAATATCTCTTTAGAGGTTTTAAGTCGTTTGTATCCAGAAAATCCATATTATTTAAGGCAAATGGCTTATTGCTACACAAAACAAGAAGATGGTATTTCTGCTTTACAATATTATATATCTGCATATCAATTAGATAGCTCCGATGTCATTTCCATTAAACAGCTTGCTAACTTGTATTTACGAGCAAAACTTTACGATAAAGCCATTCAAGTTTCGGAGCGCGGAATTTTTGTTGATTCTACTTACAGCGATTTTTATCGAATTAAAGCGATGTCTCATTTCTCTAAAAATCATAATTTCAGGGCATTACCAGCTTTCTTAAAAACAATACAATATGGCGATTCTACATTGGAAGTTGTAAAGTTTACCGGTATTAGTTATTTTTTAATTAAAAAATATAAAGAGGCTGATTTGTATTTAAAAGCCGCTTTTACTGAAGATAGCACCGATTACATGGTTAGTTTGTATTTAGGTCGCAATTATTTTGCTCTGCAAAATTATAAAGAAGCCATAAAATTTTATGAAAAAACATATAATTTATTGATGCCAGATAATACAATTTTATCAAATTTTTACGGCGATTATTCTCAAGCGTTATATGAAAATTTGCAATATAATGAAGCTCTTGAAGTGATTGAAAAGCGGAAAGATTTATTTTCATATTATATGAGTAACGATTTATTTTTTGTTGCAACTATCTATGACAAAATGGATAACAAGCCCAAAGCCATTGAAGCTTATGAAAATTTCATGAAAAGTATAAACGAATTTTTTGAAAACCCGTATGAATTTAAAAATTACGAATACGCCGAAACGCGTTGCAATCGTTTGAAAGAGCTTTTGCACATGGAATAAAAAATTAAAAGTTTACACTTAAAAACGGAAGATTTTTTTTATATATTTTTATTTTTTTTTGTATGGGGTATATACTATAAACCACTACATATATGTAAATTATTTAATTTGTTTTT
>DYNA01000180.1 GCA_020721325.1 Paludibacter propionicigenes | reverse complement strand
AAAATAGATTTTTCTTAAAAAAAGGGAACAGTTTATTTTGTAATAATTGCTTGGTTTAGAAATTTATACGTTCCTTATTTTTTTGTCAAGAGTCTTTGAGTGGTTTGTTTATTTTGCACAAAAAATGAATTTTACTTTTCCCGTTTGTTTTATGAATTTTAAAATAAACAAACAAAAATCCTAAAAAATCATAACAATCCTAAAAAATCAGTGTTCCATTACAAAATTTTAAAAAAAATCCGCGAAAAATCCGCGTTTTTCAGCGTTATCCGCGTTCCTATTTACACATCTGCATTCGTTCAAAAAAACAACAAATTATTGATTTTAAACCCCAAAGAAATAAAAAAGCCTGCCTTTGAAAAAACAAAAGCAGGCAAAAAGTACAAATGAAAAGTGTTTATTTAATTAAATCGTCATCGTCTAAATGAGTAATATCGAGTATAAAACCTTCTAAACCAATAATTTCGGTTCCTATGTAAACGGGATTTGCCGAAAGGATATGCTTGCCAAGTGTGCCGTCTTTGCATTGGCGGCGAGCTACTTGACTGGTTATTGTTGCGCCATTCAATACCTCGCTAACAATTTCGTCAAATTGTTTCAAATCGCTTTCGGGGTGAGCTACCGAATAGTGTTTGCCAATGATGTTGTTTCGATTGTCGCATTTGTACATTTCGAGCCAAGCATCGTTTACATCTTCGTAGTAACCTTTTTTGTTGAGGCGATAATAACCCGCATTGCTGTTGCGAACGGTATGATACATTTGGCGTTGCAAGTCGTCAATGGCAGTGATGTCGATAATAAAACCTTCAACACCAATGATTTGAGTTCCCTCGTAAATGGGGTTCATTGAAAGAATGTGTTTACCAACGCTATCGTCTTTGCATTTTCTAATAACGGGAATACCAATAACGGTTTCGCCGCTCATACAGCGATTGAATACATCGGCTAAATGCTTGTAATTCTTCTCATCGCGCGTTACCGACATGTGTTTGCCAATGATGTTTTCGCGATTCATACATTTATACATTCTGAGCCAAGCATCGTTCACATCAACAAATTTTCCGAATTTATCCAATCGGTAATATCCGGCAATACTTTTTTCAACGGCAGTTTGCATGTGCTTTTGATGTTCTTCGAGTGGGTCGATGTTTACTTCTTCCCAACCCGAAATCATTGCACCCAGAGCCGCAACCGGTTCTTCGCTGGTTGTGAGCAAATAAATATGTGCAATAAGAAAAGCCATCAACATAAATGCTCCCAAGGTGTGCAAAATAGCAACTATTTTTACACTGCTTAAATGTTGATAAGCTTCGGGAAACATATAAAGCAATCCGGTAACAACCATTAAAGGAATAATCATTACGGTTAAACCAAAATAAGTAAGCCTTTGCAAAGGATTGAATTTGTTGTAAACAGTTTTTTTGGTTGGATGCGGTGCGCCTTGAAAAATTCCGGTTACATAATATCTAAATTGGTCTTTTACCAATTTAGTAGAAGGCAAATACTGACGCCAAGCACCAACCGAAAAATGCCAAAAGATAGAAAAAACAATAAGTGCTAATAAAGCCAAAGCGGCTATATTGTGAAGTCTTACGGCTTGCTCGTATCCCAAAAATTCGTAGCTCGAATGGATTTCAAAACCGGTAACGGTCAAAAACATGATAAGCAAAGCTTGCATCCAGTGCCAAAATCGTTCAAAACGTTTATATATATAAGCTCTTTTTTTCATTCTGAATGTATTTTTTTATGAAAATTAATAAATTTTGAAACATAAACTTTTGACAAAAATTAGTTATCGCAAGCTATACAATCTTTTTTAATGTAGCGAATAAGTGAATGTATAGTAACTCCAATGATAGTGAAAGCAACCATTACAACACCAAAAATATCGAAAATAGCACTTCTATCGCGTCCGGGCATGTAAAATCCGGCTACATTTTTTAAGCGTCCTTCTCTTGCATGACAATCTTTGCACGATAAAGCTTTGTCGGCTTCAGCTACCATGTGGTTTATTTTCCAGTACATTTCGGTTTCAATAAACGCATATTTTCCACTGTAAGGAAGTCCGGCTTCTTTCATACCCACTTCTGCCGAAAGATTCCAATCCAAACCGGTTTTATAAGCCGTAGAGTCGTGTCCGTAAATGTGAGGTGTAATTAACATTTTATTTACAGGGTCATAAATTTGTTTGCCTCTATGAATTTTTACCGGAACAATTTTTGATTTCGGGTCGTCGTAACTACCAAAGAATTTATTCACTTGCAAAACTTTGGAAGTATCTTCGATTACATCGCCGTATTTATATTGCTCGGCAGTGCCGTTGAACCAAACGTAATCGGGTTCAACATTGGTTTTCCACTCAAACGAACCTTTTTCGGTGCTGTAAGTGTGATTACCCAAGCTGTCGTGTTCGTTTATTTTTTTGCCCATTTTGTCGAGCTTTCCGGTGGTTGACCAGTCCCATTTCATTTTGGTAGGTACGCCTTTGGCATAAACCGGAATATGACACGTTTGACAAGCTATTCGAGCAATGTGTTTATTAAGAATTTTGTTTTGGTGAGGAGTTTCCGTGTGGCATTTTTCACAATTCATGCGGTCTTCGTTGGCACTCGAAACGCTAAACGCTTTACCCATAATGCGGTGTCTGTCAGCTTCGTGGCAGTCAGTACATTGCAAGTTGTTGCCTTCAATGTCCATGTGAACGTCCATCTGTTTGTTGGGTTTAAAAAGGTCGCTCGAAAGGTCGCCGTGTTTAACATTGTCGCCGCCGCCGCCGTAAAAGTGGCATTTACCGCAATTGTTGCGCGTAGGCAAACCCACATTTTGAGCAATGTAATTGTATTTTGGAGGAAAATAAGTTTTACTTTCAAAGCGTTGTTTTTCGGTAACGGGATAGCCCGACCCCAAAGGCTGTTTTTCGTAAGTACCCGTGTTATCGTGGCACACCATACAGTCAATTTTATTTTGGTCTTTGAAGTTAAAAGTTTTGTCTTTGTAACCAAAACCGATATGGCAACTCGAACATTTCCAAGTGTTTGTGTTTGTAGCAGTGCAATAATTATTAACAATGTTTCGTTTTCCGATTCGAGTTTTTTTGCCTTTGTGAATAACTTCTCTGTCCCAGTTCCAGTGGGCAGTTTGCATAAGTTCCATTTGGCGACCGTTGTGGCAAGTCAAGCAAGCTTGAGTTACTTGTTCGGGCTGAGTAAATTCTTGTTTTAAAATTTCAAATTTACTGTGGTCAACCAATTTTGGCAGAGTATCTTTAGTAAAATTTACTTCTCTAACCCCCGTAGATTGGCTGTTTAATTCCATTTGTCTATTGACAGCAAAAATAATCAGCCATGGAATAGTTATAACGACAAGCGAGATAATTATTCCTATGAATTTATTTTTTTTTCGTGCGTTTTGGGTCATATTTTAAAAGATTTTTTAAGTTTGAAAAGGTATTTTTTTCAAAAAAAGATTTATTTTTTCAAAAAAAAAGTTTTTCCGAAAAGGTTTTATTTTTTTCAAAAAAAGTTTTTCCGAAAAGGTTTTATTTTTTCAAAAAAAGTTTTTCCGAAAAGGTTTTATTTTTTTCAAAAAAAATGTTTTTCCGAAAAGGTTTTATTTTTTCAAAAAAAATGTTTTTCCGAAAAGGTTTTATTTTTTCAAAAAAATATTTTCAAAGAAGATTTTTTTCAAAAAAAAAAGAAAATACCTTAAAAGTTAAAATTAAAAACTAAAAAAGTTGAAAGTTTGTTTTTAAAGCTTTCAACTTTTTTTAGCATCAATGAAATTTTAGCAACCACCTTGCTGTGCGCCCGGTTCTTCTACGTATTCAGAAGTTTCCATTTTAAAATTGTTTACTTGTTTTTTGTCGAAACCATGACCTATTTGTTCGTTTTTAAGCATCATAGAGTTCATAAAACTGTTGGCACCAAATTTAAGTGATTTGGCATTGTAACCCAACATGCGCAAGTAAGCGGCAACAAATGAACTGTGCTGACCTGTAAAGCAGTAAACCACAATCACTTTGTCGGTAGGTAAAGTCAATAAATCGGCATTTAAACCCATCGATTGTTTTGGAGTGTATTGCACGGCACCTTCTAAGTGTCCTAAATTGTAAACTTCGGCAGGCCAATAGTTTACTAAATAAATGCGGTCTTTGTTAGCCAAATATTCGTCTAATGAAATGCTACCGGCAGCAAAGCCTTCGCTCAAAACCAAAGCAGCGCGTTCTTCCAAAATATCGTCTGCACTTGTTTTTTTGCATTCAAAATCGGGCAATTTTCCGGCTTCGCCTTTGGCTCCGGGAGTTGTAGAAAGATTGGCTTCCAATTTGCTGCCTATGCTTTTGAGCCATTTGTCGGCAAATTTGGTGTTCCATGCAGCCATACCGTATTTCATGGAGTAAACATTGGAGTAGCCCATCATTTGAAGTACGGCAGCCGAGTAAGAAGCAATTTGACCGGAATAACAAACCAAAACAACTTTTTCAAAACTTCCCATGTCGAGGGTTTTGATGTAATCCAATAGTTCATTGGGTTTTACGCTGTTTGCACCGGGAATGTGTCCTTCGGAGAAGGCTTTGCCATCGCGTAGGTCGATAATGTGCATGGTTCCACCGGCTAAAGCAGCGTTTACGTCGGTTGCGGCTATTAGCGTCGGCACTTTTTCGGAATTGATAATATCACCGTTTTCAACTATTTTAGCCAATAAAATTTCGCTGTTCGATTTTTTTTCAACAACAACTGTGTCTTTGTTTTCTTCTTTATTGCCTTCAGAACCGCAATTGGTTAAAAATAAAGAAGATGTGAATAAAAATGCAAGAATTAAAAATAAATTTCTCATTGTTTTATTTGTTTAAAATTTTTTGTAACTATTTGTTTTTGTTAATTATTAATTATTAAAAAAGTTTGCATTGTGAAATGAACTTCTCAAATTGTTTTTTTTTACTATTTTGAGAACAATATCAAAAAAAAATTTGTGCTAAATTTTATTTAAAAGAAGTTCAAATCACAATTAAAACTACTACTTTACGCTTTATTCCGCTATTCGTTTTCGTATAAAAATTGAATTTTAAACTCCGAGTTTTGATATTTTTTTTTAATAAAAACGAATAAAAAAAATAGAAAGAACTTCAAAACAGAATGTTTTAAAAATTATTTTAAATCACTCAAATTTTGTCTTTAATTCCTTTGATTCCTTTGGGGCATTCTTCGTCTTCGGGCTTGCAGCAGCAGCCATACCAGAAAACCAATCCGGTAGCAATGCCTACGCCTAAGAGCGACCATTTGAATATTTGGAAACATTGGCAAGAAACACCAGCCGTACTCATTATAAAACCGAGAGTTAAAATAGCTAAGAATGCAACAAATGCTAACACTCCAAATATAATTGCGCCTTTTAAAATTGTCTTTTGCATGATTAAGTATATTTAAAAATGAATATTAATTATAGGACAAAATTACAAACTAAATTATTGCCGTACAATATTTTAGTAGTGATATTCTATACACTAAACACGTAGTTTATATCAAAATAAAGTGTGTTTGTACGCACATAAAAAAGCGACATGATTAACAAAAAATGTGAGATTCATTAACAAAAAAAACTTTTACAAATCACATTTTAAATATTGCGATTAACTATTTAATTTTTAATTTTGCAAATCTGTTTATTCCAAACAAGGCAGAACTAAAACTTCAATAAAAATGATGACTAATTTTCAAGCCTGCATTACTTGTCCTTTCAAATCTACTGCTGCAAAAACTTTGAACGAGGACGAATTGTATGCACTGGGCGATAATTGTGCGCAAGCAAGTTTTAAAAAAGGAAATACAATTTTTAAACAAGGAATTTTCTCTTCCAACATAGTCTATTTAAAAGAAGGTATCGTTCAGTTGCACATCGATGGACCTACCAGCGAACAGATTATTAAAATTTCAAAAGGTCCAACATATCTGGGCATTCCCACTACGCTCGACGAAAAATACAATCGGTATTCTGCCACTGCTCTAACTGAGGTGTATGCCTGCTTTATTAATATTGATACTTTTAAAACTTTTGTTCAAGAAAACGGTCAATTTGCCTATGAAATCATACTCGATTTGTGCAAAAATGAAGTGAATTTGTTCAATAAATGCGTAAATCGTGTGCAAAAGCACATTCGCGGGCGCGTAGCGGAAGCCATTTTGTTTTTTGCACACGAAATCTACAATGCCGATAGTTTTGCCATTCCGCTCACTCGCAGCGAATTTGGAAACTTTGTAGCTTCCACGCGCGAAACCGTGAGCCGAATTTTAACCGAACTTCATACCGAAAAAATTATTGCTTTACACGGCAAACACATTGATATTCTTGATAATAAACGATTGGCTTTGATTAGTAGAAGCGGATAATAATTCATTGAGGAAAAAACCAAAAATGTGTAAATGTGTAAATTTTGAAATCTAAAAAATCTGAAAATTTACACATTTTTAAATTTTAAAATTTTAAAATTATTTTTTATTTTTGCAAACGTAAATTATAAATCAATTCAATTACATCACAAAAAAAACAATTTTATGAAAAATTACAAACAAATATGGACTGCTTTGGCAGTTTTTTTATTTATTTCAAATGGCTTAATGGCTCAATTTACATTAAGCGGGTCGTTTCGTTCGCGTTTGGAAGTACGCGATGGTTACTCAACTTTGCTCGAAAGTGAAGACAAAGCCGATGTTCTTATCAATCAACAAACGCGCCTTACGGCAAAATACAAAAACGACAAAATAGAAACTTTTTTAATGCTTCAAGATGCAAGAGTTTGGGGCGATGAAGCCTATTTTGGCGACAACATTATTCCCAATACAAGTGCTACAACCATGCATCAGGCTTGGGCAAAATATTTTATCAATCCCAATTTGGGCATTAAAGTAGGTAGAACCGAACTGGCTTACGACGACCAACGGTTGTTTGGAAACCGAGTTTGGAAAACGCACTCTTACGCCCACGACCTCGCGCTTTTGGAATACGAAGATGAAGCAAAAGGCATGAAACTTCACATAGGTTACGCTCTAAACAACCTCAATGAAGGGACAAAACAAACCTCGCATTTATTAGACAAATCGGGCAAAGAAACGGCTTATAAATCAAAAGCTTATCTTTGGTTTAACAAAAAAACAGAAGCTTTGAACGCTTCGTTTTATGCTATTTTAGACGCCTACCAAGTTCCCGATATGGACATGAACGACGGCACAATCACTTCAAATGCAGACAAAACCAACAAATTGGTAACCGTTGGTCCTTTTATTGAATACAACAAAGGCAGTTTGGGTTTTGAAGGTGCATTTTATTATCAAACCGGCAAACGCACTTACGCTTTGGGTAATTTAGACGAAGGACAAGAGCTTGGAATGGACGTAAATGCTATGTTTTGGAATTTAGGCTTGAAATACAAAATGGAAAAAGTGAAATTTTTAGCCCAATGGGACCACTATTCAGGCACAGCTTGGGACAATACAGAAGCCTACACCGACAATTCTTTTAGAGTTTACAGCGGTGGCGGACACAAATTTACCGGATATATGGACTTTTTTGGCGTAGTAATAGCCGACAAAACTAAAAACAGAGGTTTAGACGATTATTATTTGAGAGCGAATATAACTTTTAGCGAAAAAAGCAATTTAGAACTAACTTATCATAATTTTGCTTTGGCAAAAGAATTTTCGGAAACCGTAACCGACAAAGGATTAGGCTCAGAAATTGACATTGTTCAAAACATCAAACTTTCAAAAGATGCCGATTTGCAATTGGGCTATTGCGTTATGTTGCCTTCAGATGTAATGAAAGAACATATTTTCCCGGTAACCGATGCAAAATTTGCACAATTTGCTTACATTCAATTGGCTATCAAACCCACATTCTTTAAATCGGAGCAGCCAAAACCAACAAATTAATAAAATATTTTAATTCCTAAAACAAAACCGCTTAACCGTTTTAAAACGGTTCAAGCGGTTTTTTTATGTAAAAAAAGATTTTTTAAAAAAAAAGCAATAAATGGCGCACTACATCAAAAAATAAAGTTATACTTTAAACGGTTATCGTTTGAACTTTTACTTTTCTGTAAGTACTTTGTAATTAAAACTTTGCCAAAATTTAAAACTATTTTGTTTATTTTGCACAAAAAATGAATTTAACTTTTCCCGCTTGTTTTATGAATTTTAAAATAAACAAACAA
>DYNA01000040.1:5260-29654 GCA_020721325.1 Paludibacter propionicigenes | reverse complement strand
AATTAGTATAAAAAAAAAGAGTTTAAAATAATTATTAGATTTATAGTAAATTTAAAATCAGCTTTTTACATAAAAACATTTTTTTACAAACCACAAAAAGTATTCGTAATCTCATCTTTTTTTCTTAAAAAAAAATTCCTTTGTTTGGTGGTAATTTTTTTTCATAACATTATTTATTCTGTGTAAAAAAAAATAAACAAAAAGTTTTTTAAAAATAAAAATTAAAGTTGAAGAAAAAGTAAAATAAAGTAAAAAACAGATATAATTTTTTCAAACGAATGAATAAAGTTTCAATAAAATAAAACGTTGAATAAAAGGAATTTAGTATTTTAAAAGTAAAAATATAAAGTTTTTCCTGAATAAAAATTATTTCTTTTTAAATTTAAAAAGTTGATAAAAACTTGATTTTTAACATTTTAAAAATAGAAATTTTGTATAAAATAATAAAAGTTACATTATTTTTTAATTTGAAATTTTTTTCAAAGAATTGAATGTTAAAAAAAATCTTTGCAAAAAGCAAAACTTTGCAATTCAATAAATTTTGAAAAAAAATTCAACAAAAAATTAGGAAAAAAAAATTAAATTAAAAAAAAGATGATTATTCAACTTTAATTCCAATCACTAAAATATCGTCAATTTGCTGAAATTCAGCACTGTTTGCAGGATTTGTCCACTCGTTGTAGGTTTTCAACAGAATTTCTTTTTGTTCTTCCATCGATTTTTCGGCATTTTCTACCAAAAGACTTTTAAAACGTTTGGTTAAAAACTTTTCGCCTTCTTTGCCTCCGAATTGGTCAACAAAACCATCGGAAAAGATGTAAAACTGGTCTCCTTTTTCCAATTTTATGGTATGGTTAGTAAAAGAGCCTTTCTCGCGATAATAAATCCCTACGGGCATTCTATCTGCTTTATATTGAATGATTTCCTTGTTGCGAACCAAGAGCAACGGATTGTAAGCTCCTGCAAATTGGAGCTGACAGTTTTGATTGTCGAAAATACAAAGGGCAATGTCCATGCCGTCTTGCGCTTCGTCTTCTTTTCCGGTTTGTCGGAGCGATTTTTTGATGTATTCGCGCAATTCGTTCAAAACTTCGTTCGCTTTCAGATTTTCAGGTTGTTCGCTATTAACTATCTCGTTGAGAAATGAAATGCCCAACATGCTCATGAATGCGCCCGGAACGCCGTGTCCGGTGCAGTCGGCAGCAGCAATTATCGAGAGATGATTGTTTTTGGCAGCCCAATAAAAGTCTCCGCTCACAATGTCGCGCGGTTTGAAAAGTACAAAATGTTCGTGAAAGTTTTGCCGTATAAATTCTTCGGGAGGAAGCATGGCATCTTGTATTCGCTTGGCATACACTATGCTGTCCATGATGTGCTGTTTTTGTTGCAAAATTTCTTGGTTTTTTTCTTCCAAAGCCAAATTTGCTTTTTGTTTTTGTTTGTAACTTCTGTAAATTACAAAAGCCAAACCTATCATCAGCAAAAAAGCGAAAATAAAAAAATACGATAAAAGCCTTTGGCGTTTAAGTTTTTCCTCATTTTCAATATTAATTTTTTGCTGTTCCATTTCTTTTTGTTTCAACTGTTGTTGAAATTCCATATTGAGTTCCAAACGCGATATTTCGTTGCGTTTTTCTTCGTTTACCAAGCTGTCTTTCAGTTCAATATGCCGTTCGTAATATTGCAAAGCATTTTTCCAATCGCCTAAAACTTTAAAACTTTGATACAAATTTAAAGAGGCATTTCTGCCAATTGCCATTACATTAATTTCTTTTGAAATAGCTAACGACTTCATATAAAAACCAATAGCTTGTTGATGTTGTTTCAATTGAGTATAATATTTTCCCAGAAAAAAATAAATATTCGCTAAACCGGCTTGGCTGTTGATGCTTTTATAAAGTTCCAAACTTTTATTAAAATAATTCAATGCTTTGGTGTATTCATTCAAGCCAAGCGAAAGCTCGCCCAAAGAACTGTTGGCTTCGGCAAGCAGACGCGCATCGCCTATTTTTTCGCTCAATTGGTGAAAAAGAATGGCGTATTCGAGAGCTTTTTCTAAAAAAATTTTCTGGGTAGTGTCAATATTTGCGTTTGGATTGTTTGCTAAAAGTTTTGTATTTTTTAAATCCTCTTGAATTTGTTTGCGATTGTATATGGTGCTAATTCGATAGTAAGTTTGAGCAATTCCAACGTTATCTTCCAATTTTTTGTGCATTTCGAGGGCTTTGTTGAAATATTCGAGGGCTTTGTCGATAAATTCATTATCTTGCTCAATGGTGAGCAGCGAATTTTGCCCCGAAACTTGTTCAAAAAATACCAAACCAATGGCATTGTAAAGGCTTGCAATGCCCTTTTTGTCGTCAATTTGAATGCGTGCTTCTAAACTTCGGTAAAAATAATTCAAGGCTTTTTCATAATTTCCCTGTTGATGATAAATACTGCCCAAATTGCGAACGATAATGGCAATTCCTTTTTTATCGTTGAGGATTTCGTAAAGTGCTAAACTCTTGTTATACAATTCGTAAGCTCGTGTATAATCGCTCATTCGGTAATAAATATTTCCCAAATTTTTTAAAGCCAAAGCCTCGCCCGTAACAAATTCTAAACGTCTGGCAGCAGCCAAAGCCAAATTGCCAAAATAAATAGCCGTATCGGGATTTGAACTGCTCAAATCTTGGCAAAGTGTATTTAAGTTATTCACTTTTGTAGTATCTTCAGTCTGATTTTTAACTACTTTAATCAAACTATCTATTTCATTGGTTTGCGCACGAAGAGCAAAAACCTGTAAAAAAATGAAAACAAAACTTAAATATTGTAAAAATCTCATTTTAAAAATTTAAAAAAAATTATTAAATTTCAATATTTTAAATAAAAAAAATTAATGAAAAAATTGAACCACAAATATAATACAAATTACGATTGATAATAAAATTAATGCAAAATAAAAAAAAAATTAACTTTAAAAAACATTTTCTTAATAATTAAGTTTTTAAAGAAAAATAAAATTAAAATTTTACCAAAATATTTCAATAAATTCATTTTTTTATAAAAAAAATTTTTATTTTTGTAAAAGATAATAAATCGTTATTAATTACTTGTTTAGTTTCAATAAAAAAATGAAAAAAAATATCTATTCTTCGGCTTTAATAGTTTTTATAATATTAGTTTTCAACGTTTTATCACATTCGCAAACGCATCATTTCGGTTCGCCATTAGTAAAAAATTACACTCCTGAAAATTATTATGCAGCTCCCGAAAATTATGCCATAGTTCAAGATAAAATGGGAATAATGTATTTTGGCAATTTCGGTTATTTGCTCGAATACGACGGCGTAGAATGGCGAAAAATAGAAATAAAAGAATACATGCCCATTTTGTCATTAGCCATCGATTCTTTGGGGCGAATTTACGTGAGTGCAGGCAATGAATTTGGTTTTTTAAAGCCCGATAAATTGGGCAAATTAACATATCACTCGCTCTCCGATTTGCTCGAAAATGCCGATATTTATTCTGAAGGAATTGGTAAAGTTCATGTAAGCAAAAAAGCTGTTTTTTACCAAACTGCCACTAAAATTTACGAATATCCTTACATTACCGACCAAAATTTTAATAATTCAAGCATTTTAAAAAAACCGAAAATTTATTCCACACAAACCCGCTACCTAAATTCTTTTTTGGTAAAAGTAAAATCGCAAGAGCAACTCTTGATTGTAGAGCAAAACATTGGAATAAGTGCCTTAGAAAATGGCAAATTTTCACTATTCAAATACAGCAAAGATTTTATTTTGGACAAAAAAATAGTGGCTCTGCTCAGTCCGGCTATGCAAAAACAAATTTTTGTAGGAACTGAAAAAAATGGAATTTGGTATTATCCTTCGGGCTATTTGCCAAATCCTATGCACTCTTCTACCAACAAACATTTAGAAGAAATTACTTTATTGTGTGCCGCCGAAATGCCTGATTATTATATACTTTCAACGCTCAACAAAGGCACAATGGTCATCAACAGGCAGCGCAATGTAAAAAAGGCAGAAAAACGGCAAGTTATAGAAGAATACAATAAAAAATCGGGTATGATTTCTGAACAAATTACCCAAATTTACAACAACCAAGAACACGATAAAGATATGCTTTGGTTCACCTCAAAATACGGCATTTCTAAAACCAAAATCAACTCATCGCTACGCCGATTGAGCGAAGCCGACGAAGCAAAAGACATTATTTTAGACCTTATGCGTTTTAATAATTTATTGTATGCCAGAACATTAGGTCAAATGTACTATTTCAAAGACACCCTCGAACAAATCGAACTCAGAAGTATTCAAAACTTATCATCAAGCAACGATTGGACAACTTTTTCGGTATTAAAAAACATAGAAGAATCAAAGAAAAAAAATTCAACAAAAAAAGGAAATACAAAAAAATCAAAAGCCAAAAAACTTTTGAAAATAAAACCCTCGCGCCCAAAAGCCAAATCGGTTGAAAAAATATTTGTAGCTTCGTATTTAGGTCTTTTTCAGATAGATGATAATATAGCCAAAGAAATTTCTTTTTCATACAAATTAGACTCTACGCTAAAATTGAAAAATTCAAATTCTTCAAAAGAAATTTACAAAATAAACAAAATTTACAAGTCAAAATACTATCCAAACAAATTATTTTTAGGTTTAGAAGATGGCTTTGCAATAGTTTCGTATCAAAACCGAATGTGGATAGACGAAGGAAGGATAAGCACTGTAAAAGAGAACATTACATCAATTGGCGAAGACGCCGAAGGCGGAATTTGGTTGGGAGTTAAAAACGATGGACTGATACAAATAAAACCGAAAGAAAAACTTGCAAAAACCAGATTAGCAGGAATTTACAAAGAAGATGGCGATAGCTTGACTTTTGAAGTTTTTCCGCGCAACAAAATAGAAATAAAAAAATACCCTACTAATAAAAATCTACCTTCTTTAATTGAAAATGGAATATTTGAATATAATAAAAAAATCATTTTCTCTACTTTGGAAGGATTGTATTTTTTTAATGAAAAAACAAAAAAAATAGAAGTTTTCAAAGAAATCGCTTTCAAAAACAAAAATACAAGGGTTTTGAATTTAAAAACCGATAACAACAAAAATTTATGGATTGTAGCTCAAACAGCCTTTAAATCAGAGATTTTGCTTTACAGAAAAAATGATAAAGGAAAATACGAAGCCGACGAAAACTCGCTTACTCTCCTGCCCGATATGACTTTTAGAACGGTTTTTCCCGATAAAAACGGCTTAATTTGGATTAGCGGAACTTTGGGACTTTACAATTTCGATTTCAACAAAAACAAAGAGCAAAAAGACGAATTTTATACAATAATCCGAAAAATTACAACCGATACCGACTCGGTTTTGTTTTGGGGAAATTCCTATTCTGGGACATTAGACTTTAATAATCAGGCACATAAAATAGAACTTGAGTTCAAAAACAACAACATCAAATTCTTTTTTGCAGCTCCGTTTTTTGACGAAGAACAAGCCATTGAATACAGTTATATACTTGAAGGACAAGACAATAAATGGTCTGCATGGTCAAAAAATTCATCGCGTGAATTTATGAATTTAGCAAAAGGTTACTATACTTTTAAGGTTCGCGCTCGAAATATTTACGGAAACATCAGCCAACAAGCAAGTTACAAATTTAAAGTAAAAACCCCTTGGTACGAACAATGGTGGGCTTATACAGCCGAATTGCTGCTTTTTTTACTGCTTTTGTTCTTTTCAGTGCTTTTTAATCGCATGAAACACGTAAAAGATTCAAAATTAACGTCCATTTTAACTATGATTAGCGTTACGGCTATTTTTAAACTTTTAGCCGGATTAATTTTTGGTCCGTTAATTCAAATCTTTGCAGGCGAAGTAGTTGCATTAAATATAATTATGAATACCATTATCGGAGCTTTACTTTTCCCAACATGGGCTATGTTTACTCGTTTAATTCAAACCGGCTCATTTAAAGACCCAAATGCTCAAAAAAAATAAAAGAAACACGGTTTTGTTATAAAATTTTAACAAAACCGTGTTTCTTTAAAAATTTAAAAATTTCGTAAATACCATTATAAGTAATTCATTTTCAATATTTTATTTTAAAAAAAATTATAACAAAATTGAAAAAATCCTTTTAAAAAATACTTTAAATCTGCATCTAATACCAACAAACGAAAAGGCATACTATCAATTGTTTGATAAACAGTTAATTAATCTTTATCAATTTATTTATCAACAGTTGATACAGTGATTTGCAGATTTTACAAAAGAAGTAATTTATTTTTTACCAACTTACTTTTTTATAAAAATTTGTTTAAAAATACTGAATTATTTATTTCTAATTTATTTTAAAATATTTTCCAAATTTAAAATAAAAGCATATTCGAGAGCTGTAGTTTTGTAACGGTCAAAACGCCCCGAAGCTCCACCGTGTCCGCTTGTCATGTCTATATCCATGATTAACAAGTTGTTATCGGTTTTCATTTCGCGAAGCTTTGCTACCCATTTGGCAGGCTCGAAATATTGCACTTGCGAGTCATGCAATCCTGTAGTTACCAACATATTAGGATAATTTTGGGCTTTCACTTGGTCGTAAGGCGAATAGGAAAGCATGTAGTCGTAATACTCTTTTTCTTTGGGATTTCCCCATTCGTCAAACTCGCCGGTAGTCAATGGAATGCTCTCGTCGAGCATGGTTGTAACCACATCAACAAACGGCACGGCAGCCAAAATGCCGTTGTATAAATCGGGTCGCATGTTTGCAATTGCGCCCATGAGCAAACCGCCTGCACTTCCTCCTTCTGCGTAAAGATGCTTGTTTGAAGTGTATTTTTCTTTAATCAAAAATTCGGCACAATCATTAAAATCGGTAAAAGTATTTTTCTTTTTCAGAAGTTTTCCGTCTTCGTACCATTGACGTCCCATTTCTTGACCGCCGCGAATGTGGGCAATGGCAAAGGTAAAACCTCTGTCGAGCAAGCTCAAACGTGCCGCCGAAAAATACGGTTCAGTACTGTAACCATAAGAGCCATAAGCATATAGCAACAAAGGAGCGTTTCCATCTTTTTTCAAGCCTTTTTTATAAACCAATGAAATAGGAATTTTAGTTCCATCGGCTGCTGTTGCAAAAAGTCTTTCGGTATTATAATTGTTTTTATCGTAACCTCCGACTACCTCTTGCTCTTTCATCAAAGTTTTTTGGCGCGAAGCCATATTGTAATCAAACGTAGAGTTTGGAGTGGTTAGTGAAGTATATTCGTAACGCAAAATTTCGGTATCAAAATCGGGATTAACCGAAACTCCCGCGCTGTAAGCCTGTTCGCCAAAATCGAGATAATGCTCTTCTTTGGTTTTCATATTAATGATTTTCAAGTTGTTAAGAGCATTACTTCTTTCTTCCACCACCATAAAATCTTTAAAAATTTCTATTCCTTCGAGCAAAACGTCCGAACGAGTGGCAATAACTTCCATCCAATTATTTTTACCGGTTTTATTTTCGGGAGTAACCATCAATTTGAAATTTTTAGCACCATCGGCATTGGTCGTAATATAAAAACGGTCTTCAAAATGCGAAATGCTGTATTCCAAATCTCTTTTGCGGGGTTCAAAAATTTTAAATTCGCCGTTGGGTTTATCAGCCAAAAGGGTTCGATATTCGGTAGAAAGCGTTGATTGTGAGCCTATTATGATGTATTTTTTCGATTTTGATTTATAAACAAAAGTACTAAAAGTGTCGTCTTTTTCAAACCAAACAGTTACATCAGTTTTTGGGTCTGAACCCAAAGAATGCCTCCAAATTTTATCGCTTCTGAGCGTAACTTCGTCTTTTGTAGAATAAAAAAAGGTTTTATTGTCATTTGCCCAAGTAACGCCGCCGGTTGTGTTGGGAATTTGTGTATTTAAGAGTTCGCCGGTTTCCAGATTTTTCACGTAAACCGTATATTTTCTGCGACTTACCGTGTCCACGCCGTAAGCTAAAAGTTTGTTGTCGGTGCTTACGCTCAAACTTCCGAACTGAAAATAAGCATGTCCCTTGGCTAATTCATTGCCATTGAGCATGATTTCTTCTGCGGCTTGCATGGTTTCTTTTTTACGGCAATAAATAGGATATTGCTTTCCTTCTTCAAAACGAACATAGTACCAATAACCATTTGATTTATAAGGCACTGATTCGTCCGTTTGTTTTATTCTTCCAACAATTTCGTCGAAAAGTTTTTTCTGAAAATCTTCGGTATGCTTCATCATTGCTTTTGTGTAAGCATTTTCGGCATTAAGATAATTAATTACTTCGGCATTTTCGCGCTCATTGAGCCAATAATAATTGTCAATTCGCGTGTGTCCGTGAATGGTCAATTCTTTGGGAATTTTTTTTGCCACTGGTGGTTTCATACTTGTTTTTTGATTGGTTTGGTTTGTGCAAGCCCATGCAAAAAGCATCAGACCGGCATAAATTAATGTCATTTTAAATCTGTAAATATTCATTTTTTTATAGTTTTTTATAATTCGGTTTGATTGGCAAATATGTAAATTGCTAAATTGTTTAAATTGTTAAATTGTTAAATTGCTAAATTACCAAATTATTTATTAAAATTCTCAAATTTCCTAATTTTCAAATTTTGCAATGTTAATAATAACTTCTACGGCTTTTTGCATCGATTGAATGGGAATGTACTCAAATTTTCCGTGAAAATTGTGCCCTCCGCCGAAAATGTTGGGCGTTGGCAAGCCCATAAACGAAAGCCTTGCACCGTCAGTGCCGCCGCGAATGGCTTTTTTTATGGGCGTAACGCCGGCGTTGAGCATGGCTTTTTCGGCGTTTTCTACAATGTGCATTACGGGTTCAATTTTTTCGCGCATGTTTTTGTATTGCTCCTTAATTTTCACATTTACAAGCACTTCGCCATATTTTTTGTTGATAAATTCAGCCGCCGACAAAATAATTGATTTAAAATTTTCAAATTCGTTTTTGAAATGATGCCTTATAATATATTGAATTTCAGAACTTTCAACATCGCCTTGCATTTTTGTTAAATGAATAAAACCTTCATAGCCGGTTGTAAATTCCGGACGTTGATTTACGGGCAAAAGCGAGTTCAATTCCATAGCTATCAGCATGGAATTGAGCATTTTATCCTTTGCGTAACCCGGGTGAATGTTTCGCCCTTTTATAGAAATGGTAGCTGCGGCAGCATTGAAATTTTCAAACTCCAACTCGCCCAATTCGCCGCCATCGATGGTATAAGCATAATCGGCTGCAAACTTCTGAACATCAAAGTAATCGGCACCGCGTCCAATTTCTTCGTCGGGAGTAAAACCAATTTTTAGGGTGCCGTGTTTTACGGTCGGATTTTCTTTAAAAAACTCCAAAGCGGTCATTATTTCAGCTATTCCGGCTTTGTCGTCTGCGCCCAAAAGAGTTGTTCCATCGGTGGTAATCAAATCTTGTCCAATATATTTTTTTAATTCTGGAAAGTTTTTTGGCGCAAGCCAAATATTTAATTCGGCATTTAACAAAATATCTGTTCCATCGTAATTTTCAATTATTTGGGGTTTTACGTCTTTGCCCGAAAAATCGGGGCTGGTGTCGATGTGAGCAATAAAACCGATAATGGGCAATTCTTGGCTGGTGTTTGCAGGCAAAGTAGCCATAATGTAGCCATTTTCGTCAAGCGAAACATCTTGTAAACCAAGCTCTTGGAGTTCGTTCTCCAAAATTTTAGCCAAATTGAATTGTTTTTTTGTACTGGGAACGGTTTCCGACTCAAAATCGGATTGCGTGTCCACTTTTATATATCGTAAAAAACGTTCAACTAAATTTGTCATTTTATCACATTTGATTTATAAAAATTCATTGCAAATTTAATCAATTTTATCAAAACAATAAATTAAAATTAAAAAAATATGAAAACAATTTTTCGGCATAATTTTTATAAAAAGAAATATTAGAGTACTTTTACAAAAATAATATTTGCAAATTTAGGGGTTATATTTGCATTCTCAAAATTAAGAAAATAGATGAAAAAATTGTATCTTATTCTACTTGCTATTCTATTGACAATCAATTTGTTTGCACAAAAAACAAAAGTTAGAGGTAGCATAATCAACAGCCAAACCAAAGAAGCTGTACCATTTGTTAATTTGCTGTTTGTAGGCACTTTAACAGGTACGGTAAGTAGTTTTGAAGGCACTTTTTTTCTTGAAACCAATGAAAAAGTGGATTCCATGCTCATTTCTTGTGTAGGCTTTCACACTCAAGTAATTAAAATAGAGCGGTTTGCGTTTCAGGAATTAAGCATAGAATTGAAACCGCAAGACAATATTTTGGACGAAATTGTAGTATATGCAGGCGAAAATCCGGCAAATATTTTATTCAGGAAAATTCAAAAGAATAAAAAGAAAAATAATCCGGAAAAAATTGGTAATATTCAATACGAAATTTACAACAAGATGGAGTTTGATATAAACAATTTTAGCGAAGATTACAAAGACAAAAGAGTGTTTAAAAATTACCAATTTATTTTTCAATATGCCGATACTTCGGTTGAAACCGGAAAAATATATTTACCGGTATTTATCACCGAAGCGGTTTCGGATTTTTATTACCAAGAATCGCCTCGAAAACAAAAGGAAATAATTAAGGCAACTAAAAGCTCAGGCATTGAAAATGAGAGCATTGCACAATTTACCGGACACATGTATCTCGATGTAAATATGTATCGAAATTTTATTGATATTGCTTCCAAACCCTTTGTAAGTCCGCTGGCGGCGCAGGGTTTGTTGGTTTACGACTATTATTTGACAGACAGTGCATTTATCAAAAACAAATGGTGTTATCAATTGACTTTCAAGCCCAAACGCAAGCACGAATACACTTTCACGGGCAATATATGGGTACATGACACCACTTTTGCTTTGCAAAAAATTGAAGCCCGAATAGCAAAAGATGCCAACTTAAATTATCTTAACGACGTGCTAATCAATCAAGAGTACGAATTAATCAACGATTCTACTTGGTTTTTAAAAGAAGACCGTTTATTTATTGATTTTAACCTTACTGACAAAACGACAGGTTTATTTGGCAAAAAAACCACTTCAAGACGAAACATTACATTAAATCCGACTTTTGAAGAAAATTTTTTCCAAAAAGGAATAGAAAAAGATATAATTCTACAAAAAGATGCCAATGAAAAACCTGAAAACTTTTGGCAAGAAAACAGACATAACCAATTGACCGAACGTGAATTAAATGTTTACAACATGGTGGACAGTATCAAAAACATGCCCAATTTTAAAAATATAGTCAATTTTATGCAATTTTTAACCATAGGTTATTACAAAAGGAAAAACTTAGAATTTGGACCTTACGGAAATTTATACAGTCAAAACAGCATCGAAGGGCATCGCTTTTATTTGAGTGTACGCACGAGCAACGATTTTAGCAAAACCATTGAATATTCGGCATTTACAGCTTACGGTTTGCAAGACGAAAAAATAAAATACGGATTTGCAATTAAGAAAAAATTAGACCACGACAAATGGCGTTTTCTGAATTTTGACTACAAATACGACCTGTTGCAACTGAGCAAAAGCTCCTCAACACTTTCGGAAGACAATATTTTAACCACACTTTTCAGTCAGAGTTTAGATGCCAACTTGCTCATGGTTTCTCATGCCCGACTTTATTTAAAAAGCGACTGGTTTAAAGGCTTTTCGTATAAAATAGAATTGGAAAATAAAATCATTTATCCATCTTATATTCACCCATTTAAACAGTTTAATTCGGAAGAAAATTTAAAAAATATCAACAACACAACCGCCAATTTTATGTTTCGATATGCCAAAAACGAAAAAAGCATCAGCAGTCAATTCACACGGTATTCGATGGGTTCAAAATTCCCGATTTTTACTGTCAATTTGTCATATTCGCCCAACAATGTTTTGCAAAACAATTATCCATTTTACAGCGCGCAATTACAAATTCATCATACATTTTTCTTAGGAACTTTTGGCGAATTAATTTACACCCTTCAAGGCGGAAAAATCTGGGGTACAGTGCCTTACCCGCTCTTGCGCCTACACGAAGGCAGCGAAACTTACATTTTCGACCCTTATTCATTTAATTTAATGAATTATTACGAATTTGCCAGCGATGAGTATTTTTCGGCTTTCGCCGAACATCATTTTCAGGGTTTATTTTTGAATAAAATACCGCTTTTGCGAAAAATGAATTTTAGAGAAGTACTTTACGCCAAAGCAGTTGTAGGAAGCATAAACGCTGAAAATCTGAAAGTTATCGAATTTCCGACCAGCCTATCCGAAATAGGAAGCAAACCCTACCTCGAAGCCGGAGTTGGTGTGGAAAACATTTTCAAAGTTTTTCGTCTCGATGCCATCTGGCGACTTTCGCACCACGACAAACCCAATGCCCAAAAATTTGGTTTGCGATTAGGAATCCAAGTCATTCTTTAATAAAAAACAAGCTATTTTTTATGTTTTAAATGCGCAAGTCATCGTAGTAATTAGTTGATAAATATATTAAATTTTATAACATCTCGCAAATAAAAATTGTAATTTTTAGTAATTTATTAAAATAGTAAATGTTTTATTTATAAATATTTTTGATTTTTTTTTCAAAAAAAAGAATTTTTTCAAAAATATTTTTTAACCAAAATAAAAAATAAATAGGAATTTTTTTTTCAAATAAACAAAAAAAATCTATTTTTGCATTAATAAAAAGAATAAAAATTTCTTTTTAAAAAAAATAATAGTAAAATATAAGTAAAGTTCTAAAAAATGGAAAAAATTTAATAAATTCACACAACATTTTTTTAAATTCTTTTTTAGAAAAAAGTGAAAAAGAGTAAATTTTATATAAATTTTTTTTTATTAAAATTAGATAAAAATCAGATTTTTAATACCTTACAATAAAAATATCTGAAAACATTGAAAAACAGAGAAAATAAATTTGGGTTATACTTCAAACGGCTATAATTTAAGCTTTTATTTTTATATAATTGCTTAGTAATTAATACTTTAGAAAAGTTAGCAATTGAAATATAATTTTAAAAAAAAAGTAAAAAAGTAAAAAAATCAAACGTTGTTTGGTTTAAAAAAATAGACATGGAAAATTTTATTGTTTCGGCACGAAAATATAGACCTGCTGATTTTCAGTCGGTTGTAGGGCAAAAATCAATAACCACAACCCTAAAAAATGCTATAAAAAACAAGCATTTGGCACATGCTTATTTGTTTTGCGGACCGCGAGGAGTTGGCAAAACCACCTGCGCGCGAATTTTTTCAAAAACCATCAATTGCAGTAATCCGACTTCGGATTTTGAGGCTTGCAATGTGTGTGAATCGTGCAAAGCTTTCAACGAAAACAGGTCATACAATATTCATGAGCTTGATGCGGCATCAAATAATTCGGTAGAAGATATTAGAAGTTTGACCGACCAAGTGCGCATTCCTCCGCAAATAGGCAGTTATTCGGTTTACATTATCGACGAGGTTCACATGCTTAGTACACAGGCATTTAACGCTTTTTTGAAAACATTGGAAGAGCCTCCGCGCCATGCCATTTTTGTAATGGCAACTACCGAAAAACATAAAATTTTGCCAACCATTTTGTCGCGATGTCAAATATTTGATTTCAAACGAATAACGGTAGAAGATGCAGCCGATTATTTAGCGTTTATAGCTAAAAATGAGGGCATTGAAGCCGAATTAGAAGCCTTGAATATTATCGCTCAAAAAGCCGACGGTGCTATGCGCGATGCCCTTTCATTCTTTGACCAAGTAGTAAGTTTTTCGGGAGAAAAAGTAACTTACAAGGCAACCATAGAAAATTTAAATGTTCTGGATTACGATTATTATTTCAAATTAACGGATTATTTTTTGACCGAACAAATAGCCGAATCATTGCTTATTTTTGACCAAGTGCTTGATAATGGGTTTGATGCTCATCATTTTGTAGCCGGCATTGCGGGTCATTTTAGAGATTTGATGGTTTGTAAAAACCCAGAAACGGTAAAATTGCTTGAAGTGGGTGCCGGAATTAAACAAAAATATTTGGAGCAAGCGCAAAAATGCAATATCGATTTTTTATATTCGGGTTTAACGATAGCTTCAAAGTGCGATATTGAATACAAATCGAGCAGCAACAAGCGGTTGCACATAGAATTGGCTTTGATTGAACTTTGTTACATTACAACAAATCAAAAAAAAAAAAATAATGAGCTAATTCAACAAAATTTAAACCCGCAAACTCAAGAAAAAAAAGAGGTAATTGAGCAGGATAAAAACACTACCAGCATTAATCCGCAAGTAGCTGTTCGCAAAACAACTGTGAATAAAGTAACATCGATGCCGAGTTTGCGACAAGCAAAAGAAGGGATAATTAGTGAGCAAAAAATAGATAGTAAACCAAATCTGGTCGATTTTGAACCGGTCAATTCAACTGCAAATGAACCATTTACATTGGAGCAAGCTCAAAATGTATTTAAACTTTTTGCCGAAAAAATAATAAATAATAAGGCACGAATTGCCAACGCATTAAATACGCCCCAATTGCAAATAAATGGCAATAAAATTCATCTTTTTAGCCCTAATTTAACATTAAAAGAAGAAATTGGATTAATTCATTCCGATTTAATCGGTTTTATAAAATCCGAATTAAAAAATGCACAAATTGAGATTGTTTTGGAAGTAAAAACCATTGCCAGCCAAAAACCGATTTTCACGCAAAGTGAAAAATTTGCCTATTTAATTGAAAAAAACAGTGCTTTACAAGATTTGAAAGAAATATTTAAACTTGATTTTTAATAAAAATTTTCATGAAATATGCCTTGCTATTTTTTCAAACAATTCATTTTTACTAATGGGTTTTGTTAAATAATCGGTACAACCGATATTTAAAATATTTTCTTTGTCTTCAGAAAAAGCATAAGCCGTTTGCACAATAATCGGAACGGTTTGATTAATTTTCTTTATTCTGTTAATTGCCTCATATCCATCTATTCCGGGCAATTGAATATCCATAAGTATCAGATTGATAGCATGTTGATTGTTTTCAAATTTTTCTACGGCATCTAAACCATTGGAACTGAAAATCAATTCTGCCATAGTATTTTCCAAAAGAATACTGATGTATTTTAAAACGTCATCGCGGTCATCAACTATCAATATGGTTTTTCCGGCAAGATTTAATTGGGGTGCAGATTTTATTTTTGGTATTTCTTTATTGGTTTCTTCTATTTCAAAATGATTGTAAGGAATTGTAAAATAGAATGTTGAACCTTGTCCCAATACACTGTTTACACCAATTTTACCACCTAATAATTCCACTAATCCTTTAGAAATGGAAAGCCCTAAGCCCGTGCCACCATAATCGCGCGTGTTGCTTTCTTCGGATTGTCTGAAACGTTCAAAAATAATATTTATTTTCTCTTCTCTAATTCCTATTCCGGTATCTCTTACATAAAAAAGCAAGTATTTTTGTCCTTTATAGCTGTATCCAAAAACAATTTCACCACTTTCGGTAAATTTTAAGGCATTTGAAAGTAAATTATTCAAAATCTGAGTCAAACGCAATTCATCGGTAATGATATAGCTCTCACTATCAGAAAGTTCTGTTTCAAAGGAAATTGAAATTTTCTTTTTATGAAATTGTTCTTTTTGAATATTAAATTGAACAAAAATGGATTTTAATAAATGATTAACATTGGATTTATTGTACTTAATTTTAAGCTGATGCGATTCAATTTTTGAAATATCAATAATATCTGAAATAATTTCTAACAAATGCTTTGAATTTTTTTGAATAATTACGGTATAACTTTTACGCTCTTCGGGCGAAAGGTCTTCATTATCGAGCAGACTAACAAATCCCAAAATAGCGTTCATGGGCGTTCGGATTTCATGCGACATATTTGCAAGAAATGCCGATTTCAATCTGTCCGATTCCATTGCTTTTTGAGTGGCTAAAATCAATTCTTTTTCGGTTTTTTTACGCTCTTCTATCTCTTCTTCCAATTCTATGGTGCGCTGTTTTACAATTTCTTCGAGGTGTTCACGATATTTAATCAGCTCAATTTCAGCTTGTTTGTGTTTTATGGCATTTTCTATGGCAATGGGCAAAGTTTTTAAATAATCGCCCGAATTGTCTTTAATTAAAAAGTCGTAAGCACCTGCTTTCATGGCTCTTACGGCAGTTTCGCTATCGCCTATTCCGGTAATGATAATCACCGGAATACTTGTTTTTTCGATGATTTCCAGAGCATTTCCATCTCCTAAATTAAAATCGCTCACTATGGTATCGAAATTTTCATTCTTCAGAAATTCAAAAGTTTCATTTATCGAATTTGAAATGGTGAAGGAATAAGGAAAATTATCGCTTTGTGCAAAACGCTTAAAACCAAGCCTATCAATAGGGTCGTCGTCAATAAATAAAATATGTGCTTTCGCTTGTTTTTCCATCATTTTTTTAAAAAAACTTAAAAAAAATTTTGTTTCAGAAAACTAATTGGGCAATTCGCTCAAAGTCCAGTAAAGGTCAATAACTCTCAATGCTTCAACAAATTGCATGTAATCTACCGGCTTTGCAATGTATCCGGCTATGCTGTGTTTGTAACTTTCAATTTTATCTTTTTCTTGTTTTGAAGTAGTTAGAACAATTACCGGAATACTTTTATAACGATTGTCTTGTTTTATAATGCTTAAAAATTCTAAACCACCCATTTTAGGCATGTTCAAATCCAATAAAATGATACAAGGCAATATTTCTAAGCTTTGTAATTTTTCCAAAGCGTCCTCTCCGTTTTCGGTAGTAATCAATTGATTGGTAATTTTAATGTCTTTCAATGCTCTTTTTACAGTCATCGAATCGATTAAATCGTCCTCAACAAGCATAATGGGTTTATTGTTGTTCATTATCACTTTTTATTAATTTTAAATTTAAAAATATTTTTGTTCCTTGATTTTTGCCAAAGGAATGAATTTTAATTTTTCCGTTGTAAATTTCTACAATTTTTTTAACCAAAGCAAGTCCAATGCCAATATTTTGGTTATCGTAATCCGAAGATAAGGTTTTAAATACACCAAAAACCTTTTTTTGATATTTTGGTTCTATTCCTAAACCATTGTCTTGAACAGAAAATTTGACAAATTCACTATTTTTTTTGGCACAAAGATAAATTTCTTTTTTTTCATTTGCATTAAATTTAATGGCATTTTCTATCAACTCGGTAAAAATTTGAACAAAATGGCTTCGCGCAAAAAACAATTGAGTTTCGCCCCCTTGAATATGAATTTGAACATTTGGCAAATTAAATTTTCGTTCTATTACAAAATGTATCATTTCTTTAAATGAAAAATGAGTAAAATTTGAAGAATTTTTACCAATGCTAATGTACTCTAAAATACCATTAACCAGCCTATTCATGTGGTTGGCACGGTTGAGCAACAATTCCAAATTGCCAATGACTGAGGGTTCGAGTTGGTCTTTGTTATCTTGTAAAATCCAGGTAGCCAATTGAGTAATGCCGCGTATGGGCGTTTTGAGGTCGTGCGCCGAAACGTAACTCACCTCGGCTAATTCTTTATTGACTTTAGATAACTTTTTAGTTCGTTCTTTAACTCTGATTTCTAACGATTTATTCAAATCTTCGATTTCTTTTTGGGCTTTTTTTAGCTCCGAAATATCAATTAAAATTCCCCTGAAACCTTTTTGTAAGTCTTTCTTATACAGCGGACTAACATAAACCAAGGCATTAAATTCCTGACCGTCTTTTCGGCTGGCAATCACTTCAATCTGTGCTTTAGACTGAGTTTTAATCAATTGCCCCACTAAATTTCTCAATTTGTGGTTTTCGCTTTGAGCTAAAACTTGTTTAAAATTCAACATTTTAACTTCTTCATTGTCGTATCCCAAAGAAAATTTTGCCGAATCATTTATAAAAGTAAAATTTAAAAACGAATCGACTTCAAAAACCATTTCGGGCAACAGTTCTGCCAAACTTCTAAAACGTTCTTCGCTTTCGCGCAAAGCCAATTCGGCTACATCGCGCTCTAATTCACGCTTTTGTATTACTTCTAAAAAAATATTGATTCGTGCAATTAATATCCCAATTTCGTCTTTATGCAAATTTTTTATTCGTATCGAAAAATCATTTTTTTCAGAAATAGTTGTTACTTTTTCAGCCAAGTCAATAATAGGATTTGTAATAAATTTTTGCAAGTAACTTGCTAATAATAAAGCTATTAAAAGTAAAATAATCGAAGCAGAACCCAAAATTAAATACCGCTCATTTACTTTTTGCGAAATTTTTGTATCGGCTATTACTACAATATCACCAATATAATCGCCCTTTAAAAAAATGGCTTCTTTTACAAAAAGTGTATCGTTGTGAAAAAACGGTTTATTTTTTATTTCATCAAAGTCTCTTTTTATTCTATATCCAAGTTTATCAGATGTATATTGAGCTATTAGTTTTTTATTAGTATTAAATAAAAAAGCTTTTTTTATCGAAGGAATGGTTTGGAAAGAATTTAAAGCTCTCTGTGCATCTTCTTCATACTCAAAATCCAATGCCACCGCGCATTCCTGTCCGGTATTGCGCGTATGCAAGCTAATGTTTTCTATATAATTGGTTTTCATTGTTTTAGTAGCATAATAAACCTCTAAACTAAAACCAATTAGTACCAAAACAAAATTGGTTAACAGAATAATCAAAATAACCTTCCTTTTTATTGATATTTTGCTTATCAAAGACATATCTATTCTACTATTTTAGCAATATCGAGTAATAAACTGCTCACTTTTAAATTCGATTTTTTCAAATTTTTTGTATTTATTTCAAATCTAATTTTATTGTCATTATTTACAAAAAAATTAATATGCGCCCCTACACTTGCCGCATTATAAATTTCGGTTACCACCAAAATGGGTTTATTTTTGGTTGCATTTAAAACATTTTTTAAATTTTTTTTTTCGGTTTTTGTAATAAAAAGAATGTTCGGATAATCAATTTCATCAATTTGATTTAAAAATTGAACTTTTACTTTTTTATCTTTCAAAGTTTTAGTTTTTACCACTTTATTTAAACTGTCTTCAAACGGATTTTTGCCAAAAACAGCAATTGTAAAAAAATTTTCGTCATAATTTGGCCATTCGGTATATTTGGCAAATTTTAACAATAAACTTATTTTTACTTCATATTCATTGATTTGACTTTTAGCACTTAAAAAAAAAGTACAAAATAATAAAAAAAGTAAAAAAAATCTAAATTTATCAACAACTTGCTTAAACATACTAAATTTTTATACCGTATAATTCTGAGATACTACAAAAATTACATAAAAAATATACTTTATTATAAAATTGAAAAGAAATACAAAAACTCTTTTTTATTAAACGTTTTTTTTTCATAAAGGTTTTATTTATTAAAAAAAAATCAAAATTCTCGTACATTATTCTCCTCGTCTGAATCGGGAATTAGCTCATTACCAAGCACTAACTTTTGAATTTTACCTTTTTTAAGTTCTATTTCAAATCTTGAATTATTTTGTTTCCAAACATTTGCCTTATATCTTACAATCTCTTCATTTCCATTACTATAAACCACTTTCAATTCGATAGCAACCGGAAATTTTCCTTTGTTTTCAATTACAATTTTATTATTTTTAAACTCGCCCAGAGCCAAGTCGGCACTTCCCAGCTCAAAAAACCAAGCTTTCCAAAACCAAGCCAAATCCTCGCCCGCTACCTGATTAAAAGTAAAAAACAAATCGAACGGAACAGGGTGTTTTCCCTGCCAACGTTTTGCGTATTCGCGCAAAGCACCAAAAAACTTTTCATGCCCCAAATATTCTTTCAAAGTATAAAATGCCGTAGAAGACCGATTATAAGCATGATAACGATACGAATCGCGAGTATTGGTAGAATTTATCATCAAAGGTACTTCCGCAAAACTTCCGGCTATAAAGTTATAATTTTTTATCATTTCTATAAAAGGGTTATAATCAGCCTCTTTGCTCAAAGTATCCACTATTTCGCGCGGAAAAAAAGTTATCAAACCCTCATCTACCCAAGCGTATTTTTGCTCGTTTGTGCCTACAAAAAACGGAAAATAACTATGTCCGATTTCGTGCGAAGTTACGTAAAGCGTGCCATTGTGGTTTCGCGCGTCTCCATCGTTCACCATTCCGGGAAATTCCATGCCGCCACTTCCGTTAAAAATTGTAATTTGTGGATACGGAAACTCAATAGCAGGCGTTACATGCGAAAAATAATCGACACAAAAACGGCTAATTTCAGCTACTTCGTGAAAATCGGTCGAATTTTCTTTATAAACGGCATTCACCAAAACCCGCCTCTCTCCTACCCTCACGCTCGTTGCGTCCCAAAGATATTTGTTGCTAAAAGCCATTGCAAAATCGGGCATATTGTCAATTTTAAATTTCCAGATATTTTTTCCTGCTTTGTGCAAAATATCATTTGCCAAACGGTCTTCTGGAGTTATTACGTGAATTATTTCGTCAGATTTTGCTGCTTTATTTATTCTTTCCAAATATTTTTCAGTATAAAGTTCTTCGGCATTTTGCAAAATCCCCGACGACCAAGCCAAATAGCCTTCCGGCAAAGTCATTTCTACATCAAAATTGCCGTATTCGTTGTAATATTCGCACGAACCGGTGTGCGGAATGGTATTCCAACCCGAAATATCGTCATAAACAGCCATTTTCGGATACCAATAAGCCAGCATAAAATTGGTTTCGCCATACGTTCCCATTCGCACGTTTCGCGTAGCAGAAATCACCAAACTCCATTCAATTTCAATTTTAATCTCACTTTTTGGCAATAAACTTTCGGTAGGTTTTAAACTCATTATGGTCGAATTTCTACGCGTTTGTTTTTGTAAATCAAGCACTTCAGTGCCAATTTTTACAAATTTTATTTCCACTCCTTCGTGAATATCTTCTTGTCCTAAATCCCAGTCGCGTGCAGCCCCTTTTTTAAATAAATCTTGATATAATTTTATGAAAAATATTTTTAACGTATCCGAACTATTATTTTTGTAAGTAATTGTTTCTTTGGCAGTTAAAACTCTTGTTTCAGGAAAAAACTCGGCTTTGATAATATAATCTGTCTGATTTTGAAAATAATTTTCCCCCACTAACCCACTCGGTGAACGGGTTTTATTTCTGTATGCTTTTTGCATTTCTTTAGGTATAAATAAATCTTCTGTTTTTTGCGAAAATGCAGAAAATAAGCTTATTATAAATACCATGGTTAAAAAGAATTTTTTTTTCATTTCATAAAAAGATTGTGCATTAATCTGATTTGGTAAAGGTTTTTTATCGGTTTTTAGTAATTTTTTAAATTTTTCAAAAATAAAAATAAAAATTAAAAAAAAGTTAAATTTTTATTTTTTTTTACAAAAATCTTTAAAATTAAGTTTTAAAAAAAAATTGGACGTTATTAAATGAAAAAAGCGTATCAAAATACGCTTTTTTTAGACTTTTTTATTTAAAAACGAAAAGCAATTCCCGTAAGAAAATGTATTCCGGCTTGTGGAAAATAATATGCCCATGTAATTTCTTCATTACCAACATAATAATTTCCTCCATAAGCATTGCTTGAGTATTCGGAATTTAACAAATTATTAACTTGAAAACGAAACGATATATTTTTAACATTTTTTATTCTAAAATCATATTTCAATAATAGATTGTTTACAAAATATGCCTCTAATTTTCTATTTTCACTCGATGTATTATCAAAATATTGCTCGCCTACGTATTTGGATAACAAACTGATAGACAAATTCTTAATTGGATAAAAAGTAAAACTGTTTCCTAAAATAATGTTGGGCGAATAAGCAATGTTGGTTTCGCCAAGTTCTTTTGCATTGTGTCCCAAGTCATTCCAGTCGGCATCGTAATAATCGGCATATTCTACAAAATTTTTAATTTTATTTTGGCTCAAAGTTGTCGAAAAATTCCATTCAAACCATGACGAAAGTTTAAAACATGTAACCAACTCAACTCCAGTACGATAACTATTTTCAACATTGCTCATAATATCGTAACCGACATCACTTTTTTCACCCGTTGGAACAAGCTGATTGAAATAATCCATGTAATAAAAATTTACCTGTGTCTGGAAATTTTGTTTTAAAAATTGATAACCAATTTCGTAATCGTATAAAATTTCAGCCTTTGGAGTTGCCAAAATATCGCCCGAAGCATCTTTAAAATTGGTACGTGTAGGCTCGCGATGCGCAACGGCAAACGAAGCATAAGCCGATTGTTTTTGGGTTATTGTAAACCAAATTCCGGCTTTTGGATTGAAAAAATTAAATTGATGCTCTTGCTTTAAATCCTTAAAATCATCATCTAAACCCTCCATTTTATAAGCTATTGTGCGAAATTGCGCATCGGCAAAAAGATTGATTTTTGGCGAAAGCGCATAATTTATTTTCGCAAAAGCATTCATTTCTTTTTTGGTAGCATTGTTAAAATACCATTGATAATTTTTCGCCATGTCGCCATTCCATGCCGACCACAAAATTTTTCCAAAATGGTCGCCATCGTAGATATTTGCAGCCGTTCCAAACGAAAAATCAAATTTTTCGCCTATATAATTGAGCGAAAAAACGCCACCGTAAAAATCATTTGCAAGCATTTTTCGGCGAATCATATCACTTGCCGAAATTTTACTTTCCGGAAATTGAAATGTTTTATCGCCAACCGTTATTTCTGTTGTATTTAGCTCAATATCAGGCAGTCCGTAACTTTCAAACGTGTTGTAATCCCAACCATCAAAAGTAGGTTTGTACTCTTCGTAATATCCATCGCCGCGCGTGTAATGAGCTGACAAATTGATGTTTAGATTGGAATTGATTTCATGCGAAAAGTGTAATTGATAATGGGTTTGAATGTAATTATCGGTTTCGTTGTCGTAATATTTTGTATTTCCGTAATAATCAGTGTATTGCCCCGATGGATTGTAAGTTCTGTCAGTTTCGAGCATTTCTTGCGGATTTCCCCACCAAGTAATGCCGGTTTTTTGATTTCCGGAGATAATATTGACTTTGAAAAAGCTTTTTGGGGTCAGATAAGCAGCATTTAGCGCAAAAGATTTGTGATTTGCAAAGCCATTTCGCACAAAACCATCGGTTTGAATGCTCGAAAGTCGAATATCGAAGGCAAAATGCTGGTTTATAAGCCCACTTCCTGCTTTTATTGAAGTTTTGTAGGTGCTAAACGACCCGAAATCGGCATTTATTTCGGCGAAAGCCTGTGGATTGATGCTTTCGGTCTTAAAATTGACACTCGCACCAAACGCACCCGCGCCGTTGGTAGAAGTTCCAACGCCTCTTTGCACTTGCACGCTGCTCACCGAATTGGCAAAATCGGGCATATTTACCCAAAAAACGCTGTGCGATTCGGAATCGTTGAGCGGAATGCCATTAATCGTAACATTGATTCGACTGGCATCACTTCCTCTGATTCTGATGCCAGTGTAGCCAATTCCGATGCCGGTTTCGGAAGTATTGACTACCGAAGGCATCAAATTGAGCAAAAAAGGAATGTCTTCGCCCGAATAATTGCTTTTTATCTCGTCTTTTTCGAGATTTGAATAGGAAAAAGGAGTTTTTTGGTCGGCTCTGGTGGCTTTAACTACAATTTCTTCCGATAAAAAACTCGATTCTTTGAGTTTAAAGCTCAAAAACTCATTGTTGGGTATTAAAATTTCAGTTTCCAATTTTTCGTAACCTACAAAAGAGATTTGAAATACATGCAAGCCGTTTTTTAAATTTTTTAATTCAAAAACCCCCTCAGAATTGCTCAAAACTTGGATATTTGTGCCTTTTACGGTAATAACTGCACCCGAAAGTGCTTCGTTTTTTTCATTTTCAACTTTTGCTTTTAAAAAATTTTGTGAAAACAAATTTGAAATAAAAAGGAAAGAAATGAAAGCTAAAAATAAACTTTTTTTTATCATCTTTTTTAAATTTTAAACGATTAAACTTATGAAAAAGTATCACTTTTTCGTTATTAAAATTTATAAAAAAGAGGAAGATTAATTGTCGTTCCCTTAGCAGCATTACCTGCTCAGGTTCGGAGGGTATAATCTCAGCTCGTATCTTTGGAGCACCCCTTTTTTGTGGAAGTATGTAAACGAAAAAAGCCATTCAATTGGTGAATTGAACAGCAAAAAGTGGGCGATATAAGATTCGAACTTATGACCCTTTGGGTGTAAACCAAATGCTCTGAACCAACTGAGCTAATCGCCCTGAAAACTAATTAATTATGAAACGTGGGCGATATAAGATTCGAACTTATGACCCTTTGGGTGTAAACCAAATGCTCTG
>DYNA01000040.1:0-5160 GCA_020721325.1 Paludibacter propionicigenes | reverse complement strand
GTGGGCGATATAAGATTCGAACTTATGACCCTTTGGGTGTAAACCAAATGCTCTGAACCAACTGAGCTAATCGCCCCTTTTTTTTGCGGTTGCAAAGGTAAAATATTATTTCATTTCTGCAAATAGATTTTCAAAAAAAAAATAAAAAAAAATTAACTTTTTTTTATCTATCTATTTATTAAGAATTTAGCTTTGCTAAAAAAAAAAAAAAAAAAATTTTTGCAAAAAAAATTTTTTTTATATAAAATTTGAAAAAAAAGATTGAAACCAATTCTAAAAAAAAACAATAAAAAAATGCTTTACAATTTTGATGAAATAATTGACCGCAAAAATACCGATACTGTTAAATATGAACTTAGAAATCAAATATTTAACAAGTCCGATGTATTGCCCATGTGGGTAGCCGACATGGATTTTAAAACTCCCGATTTTATTTTACAAGCCATTAGAAAACGTGCCGAACACGAAGTTTTAGGCTACACATTAAGGTCTGAAAATTTTGAACAATCCATTATCAATTGGCTGAAAATCAGACACAATTGGCATATTCAAAAAAAAGAAATTGCTTTCGCGCCCGGTGTGGTTCCGGGTTTGGCTATGGCGGTTTTGGCTTTTACCCAGGCGGGCGACAAAATTATTATTCAAACCCCTGTTTATCACCCTTTTCACTCTACGGTAAAAGATTTAGGACGACAATTGATTGAAAATGAATTGATTGAAACCGATGGTTTTTACGAAATGGATTTTGAAAAACTCGAAAAGCAAATTGACAAAAGAACTAAAATGCTGATTTTGAGCAATCCTCACAATCCGGTGGGCAGAGTTTGGAAAGAAGACGAACTCCGAAAATTGGGCGAAATCTGCCTAAAACACCATATTTTAATTGTTTCTGACGATATTCATTCCGATTTGGTTTTTAAACCGCATGTTTATACGCCAATTGCCTCACTTTCAGAGGAATTGGCTATGCAAACCATTAGTTTTTTTGCACCCAGCAAAACATTTAATTTAGCAGGGCTAAATACTTCATTTGCAATTATTTCAAACAACAAATTGTTTTCAAAATATGCCGTTTGGCTCGAAAATTTGCATCTTTTCAATGGAAATATTTTTGGAAATATAGCTTTGGAAACGGCTTACACAAATGGCGAAAAATGGCTTATTCAATTGCTCGATTATTTGCAAGAAAACATTGACTTTGTCGATTCTTTTTTGAAAAAAAATCTTCCCAAAATAAAAATGCGAAAACCCGAAGGAACTTATTTAGCTTGGCTCGATTTTAGAGCCTATCAATTAACTCAAAATGAACTAAATAACCGACTTATACATCAAGCCGGTTTGGGTTTTAATTCGGGCGAAATGTTTGGAAACAGTGGAAACGGTTTTCAGCGTATCAACTTGGCTTGCAGCCGTTTTGTAGTGGAAGATGCAATGGAAAAATTACGAAAATGTGAAAATCCGTAAATTTGAAAATTTGAAAATTTGGTAATTTAAAAATGAGAGAATTTTCAAATTACCAAATTTTCAAATTTAATTACCCTAAATAAGCTTTTAAAGTTTTACTCCGTGCCGAATGGCGCAAACGACGAACGGCTTTTTCCTTGATTTGGCGCACTCTCTCGCGCGTGAGTCCAAATTTATCGCCTATTTCTTCGAGCGTCATTTCAACTTGTTGAATGCCGTAAAATGATTTTACAATTTCTTTTTCGCGAATTGTGAGTGTGGAAAGTACGCGGTCAATTTCGCTTTTAAGAGATTCTTTAATCAGTTCATTATCAGCTATGGGCGAATTTATATCTTCAATAACATCGAGTAAATTGTTCTCTTCCTCATTGGCAAAAGGGGCATCAACCGAAACATGATGACTGCGCACTTCCATGCTTTCTTTGAGTTTTTTCTCAGGAATATCGAGCATTTCTGATAATTCTTTCAAATTGGGAGCGCGGTGATGAGTTTGTTCAAATTCGGCTTTTGCTTTTTTAATTTTATTCAGTGAACCCACTTGATTTAGTGGCAAACGCACAATTCGCGCCTGTTCTGCAAGTGCCTGTAAAATAGACTGTCGTATCCACCAAACGGCGTAAGAAATAAATTTAAAACCCCGCGTTTCGTCAAATTTTCGAGCGGCTTTTATCAAACCCATGTTGCCTTCGTTGATTAAATCGGGCAATGTAAGTCCTTGATTCTGATACTGTTTAGCTACAGAAACGACAAAACGCAAATTGGCTTTTACCAATTTTTTGAGAGCTACATCGTCGCCCAATTTGATGCGGCGCGCATAATCTACTTCTTCATCAACAGTAATTAATTCTACTTTGCTTATCTCTTGCAAATATTTATCTAAGGAAGCATTTGAGCGATTGGTTATTGACTTTGAAATCTTTAATTGTCGCATTTTTTAGTTGTTTTAAATGGTTTATTTTTTGAGGTTACAAAAAATTTAACATAATTTTAAAAGATGCCAATTTATATCGGTTTACAAGTTAAACAAAATCTTTTAATTTTCCAAAAAAAAATGTTTTTTTTAATAGTTAAAAAATCAAAATTTCTGTTTAAAAAGTATCTATTTTATTGTTTTTCATAACTTTAAAAAGTTAATAAAAAAATTATTTGATGTCATTTTTTATATTTTTTTAGGTAAAAATAAAAAAACAAATATAAAAAAATGAAAAAAAATGAATATTTTCAAAAAAATATCTCTAAAAAAAACCATTTTGTATGCTTTATTTCAAAATTTCTCTTTTTTTTAAGAATTAAAAATATTTTTTTAGAACTATGGTTCAAATTATTTTATAAAAAAAGTTTTCTTAATTTTGATAAAAAAAATTGAATTTACTTTATTTTTTTATAGTTTTGGAAACTTAAAAAAAAAAAATTAATCACAAAAAAAATAGTTTAATGACTTTATTATCAATTGTTTGGGATATGAACCCCACCATTTTTGAGTTGGGACCTTTCGAGATACGCTGGTATGGCTTACTGTTTGCAACGGCGTTTTTACTTGGCTTTTCAATAATCGCCCGCATGTTTAAACAAGAAAATTTACCCGATGAATGGACTGATAAATTATTGATTTACATGATGTTAGCTGTAGTTTTGGGAGCGCGTTTCGGTCATGTATTTTTTTACGATTGGCAGTACTATTCAGAAAATCCGGGCGAAATTCTTAAAATTTGGCACGGCGGTTTGGCGAGTCACGGAGGCGCGATAGGCATAGTCATTGCGTTGCTTTTGTATTCCAAATTTGTTTCCAAACGCTCGCCTCTGTGGGTTTTCGACCGAATAATGGTGGTTACGGCTTTGGGTGCTTTTTTAATAAGAATAGGCAATTTTATAAACAGCGAAATTTTCGGTGTGCCAACGGATTTGCCTTGGGGCGTTGAATTTGTGCGTGCGAAGGCTTATTATCCATTGGTAGCCCGCCACCCTACGCAACTTTACGAAGCGTTTTCGTATTTACTTGTTTTTTTAATTTTGGTTTACATCTACGAACGAACTCAACTCAAAAATAAACAAGGATTTATGTTTGGCGTTTTTCTTATTTTGGCTTTTGCAGCGCGTTTTTTAATCGAATTTATGAAAGAAAATCAAGAGGCATTTGAAGCTGGCATGGTTTTAAATATGGGTCAAATTTTAAGTATTCCGTTCTTTTTAGCCGGATTTTATTTTGTATTTAGAAAAGAGAAAACAACTGAAATTCAGACAACTAAACCCAAAGAACCTGTCATTAGCAGCAATGTAAAAAAAGCGAAATAAATTTTTTTAATACAGGTTTGAAACTGTACTATTGAAAAATTAGAAATTTTATCTTAAATATTCAAAGACAATTTGTACAAATTCTAAAAATAAATAATTACAAACAAAAACTGTAAAAGCAAACCGCTCAGCCTCAACAGCTAAGCGGTTTTCTTTTTTTGTATTAGTTCACAATCAATTTACCGGTTTTTATATTTTTGGGAGTTTGAATTTTGTAAAAATAAATTCCTTTTGCAAGGTTTTTGGCATCGAAAACAAAAGAATGTTTGCCTTCGGTATAAAAACCATTTGCTAAAATTGAAATTGTTTGTCCTTGATTATTAAATACTTCCAATTTTATTTCATCGGCTTTCGCCAAAAAAAGTTCAATTTGTGTTTGCTGCGAAAATGGATTGGGAAAACATTTTACATCTACTTGATTTTCAAACGTTTCATTTTCTACGAAAGTAGGAGTTTCTTTTTCGCCAAAGGAAATAATGCGAACGGCATCGGCTACAGCCCAGTCGCCTTGCGTAATGGCGTTAGTAATTGTAACTTGGTCAGAACCATCGCCTTTGAACACAAAAGTGCCTATTTTTACCCAAGCCGAACCGTTGGCAGTTTGATTTTGGTTTACGACCGTTTCGCCGTATTTGTGCTTGATAATGAACGGAGTATCTTTGCCTCTGTTGGTAGAAGCTACCCACCACGCAAAAACATCGCAATATTCGTCGGCTGGTGGTGTAAAATTATATTGGTATTTATTTGAGCCATCGCCTTTGGCTGAAATCAGCGATTTTGAAGTTCCAAAAAAGCCGGAATTTGCCGATTCGCTCCAAGTTCCAATTTTAGTAGCTTTGGGCGATTCGGTGTCGATGATTTCTTCAAAAGTGGCTTGTCCGGGAATATTTAACTTGTTGCGTGCAGTAATGGCAAGAATGGAAGGAACAGGTCTTTGTTCGGAAGGAGAGCTAACATACTGATTTCCAACAGCCATGCCCGATGAGCCTCCGCCATCGAGATTTAAGGCTTCTATGCAACCCAGCGATAAAAAAATATCGGCTAATTCGTTCAAACTTACGCCCTCCGAAAGAGCCGGTTGGCGACCATCGGCTACTATCATAACTACATGATTATTAGCAGTATATCCTACTCCCGTTCGCGGGTCGTTGTTGTCTAAGCCAACGCCCGAACCCCACATAATTTCTTGATTGTAAGTAACATTTTTCACACCGTCTTTCACCAAAACAGGCGCGCCTCCTATTCCGACCAATAAATTTTGAACTTGAGTTCCCTGCGCCTGTGTAGGAGCCGATTTTGGATTGGGGTCGTTGTAAATGTAATCCAATGGAGCCGAAAAAGTGTAAATATCGCTCAATTCTGTGCCAAAATGGTAAATCCAGTCCACCGAAGGTTCAAAATTTG
>DYNA01000179.1 GCA_020721325.1 Paludibacter propionicigenes | reverse complement strand
ATTAAACAGAATAATAATTCATTATACCTTAATTCTCTTGATGGCACCATAATAGGCACAAACCAAACATTTTTTAACCCACCCCGAAAAATTTCTGGGTTAAAGAATTTTATACTCTATTCATTTTCGGATAATTACTATTTATGGCTCTGCAATCCAACAGGGGGAGTACAGGTTTTTGACAACCTCCTGAAGCCCTTATTTAATGGTATTAGCATTTTTAACAACTTTATTATCTCTTCTATTTACAAAGACCATGAAGGGAATTTTGTTCTTGGAACATTTGACAATGGATTAATCGTTATCCCCGACATTCATTCTATCGAATTTCAACTACCCGATGGAGATAAAATATCACGAATTTCAGCATTTCGACACCATTCCATGTTGCTTGGCACACAGCATGGTCATATTATTATGATAGATAGTCTTTTCAACACTTCGAAAATTGAAGAAGGTGGTCAAATGAAGGTTGAATTGCTTAAATATTTTTCTACCTCAAACCATTTATTTTTCAATAAAAAATATACCGCTATTTATGATTTTACAAGTCAAACAGAAATAGTGAAAAATATAGGTTCGGTAAAAGATGTATTTCAGGTTAAAAAAAATCATTATGTTTTAGCTACAAACACCGGTTTGTATAATCTAAAAACAGAAAACTCGGAATTTATAATAAATCAATTAACGGCATATAAAGAACGAGCATCTTCGGTGGCATACGATAGTGTGTATAAAACCTATTATGTTGGCACCTCTTCAGGGTTAAAGATTGGTGCGGAAAAGCAAAGCAATTTATTTCTGTTAGATGGAAAACCGGTAATTGCATCGGGAATAAGCATGATTAAGAATGTTGTTTATGTGGCAACATACAGCAACGGAGTTCTGGTTTTTAAAAAAAATCGTTTGGTTGATCACTGGACAAGTTCTTTGAATTTAATTTCCAATAAAGTATTTCAAATCAAGCACTACAAAAATCGTTTTTATCTATCTACCGACAAAGGCTTACAAATTCTCAATGCCCAAGCAAAGCCAATTTACATAATCAATAAATCAAATGGTTTATATAGCAACACCATTACCAATTTCGAAATAGCAATGAATAAAATTTGGATAGTACACCATAAAAGTTTACAAATATTTGATATTAACCGATTAAATAATGAAGATTTTACTCCTACTATTTCAATTAAAGAACTCATCGTTAATGACGTGCGTCAAGCCTTAGATAAAAACCCCACCTATACTTACCAACAGAATCATTTTAAATTTACGGTTTCCTCAAACAGCATGCGCTACAGCGATGAGCTATTTTACGAATACAAACTTGACGGATTGGAAGCTGAATGGCATCGAAACAGTTATAACGACAACAGTTTTGAATATAAATCACTTCCTTATGGCAAATATCAATTTATGGTTAAAGCCGTTTTTCGCAATCACCAAAGCCAAACAATCTCATATTCTTTTCAAATTAAACCACCCATCTGGGCTACTTGGTGGTTTTACTTAGCTATGGGTATTCTTTTTATTACTATCACCTTTTTCACTTTCCAATACCAAATACAAAAGCAGCGTAATAAACTGCGATTGCAAAACGAGCTTAATGCGGCAAAGTTAATCGCCATACGCTCACAAATGAACCCCCATTTTATATTTAATGCCATCAATTCCATACAAGATTTAATTTTACAAGGTGATATAGAAAACTCCTATTCTTACGTTGTCAAATTCTCGAAATTAGTTCGGCTCACACTTGATTTTTCCAGTTACGAATTCATTGATATTGAAGATGAAATCGAATTGTTAACAATCTATTTAGAATTGGAAAAACTACGGTTTAAAGACGATTTTGTATATCAAATTAATATCGAAAATATTGATGAAATTCAAGTTCCCCCCATGATGATTCAGCCTTTTGTAGAAAACGCCATAAAACACGGGTTGCTTCATAGAGAAGGATTTAAAGAACTAACTATTGATTTTAAAAAAACAGATATATTCACCTGCACAATAATAGACAACGGTATAGGAAGAAAAAAGGCAGAAGAAATTAATCGTCGCCAAAGAAAACAACACCGCAGTTTTTCGTTAAATGCCACTAAAACTCGATTTGATATCATGAAAAATCAATATCATAACAATTTAGGAATAACCTACATTGATTTGGAAGAAAATAACCTGCCAACAGGCACAAAAGTGATAATTAAAATTCCTTTTAAGCAAAATTATTGATTTTCATAAAAAAAATTTACCGTTCGTAAATAAAAAAATAGAATACAAAATAACTTTCGTACTTTTGAAAAACTAAAATTTATTATCATGTTAAAAATCAAAGCCATCATAGTTGACGATGAAGAAAGTGCCAGAAATGTTTTAAACAATTTGGTAGAAAGATTTTGTCCCGAAATTGAAGTCGTAGAAAAATGCAGAAATGTAACTTCGGCAGTTGAAAAAATCAAACAGCACAAACCCGATATTGTTTTTCTGGATATTGAAATGCCTAATTATGCGGGTTATGAAATTATTTCATTCTTTGATGAGGTCAATTTTGCCATTATATTTGTAACAGCTTACGATAAATATGCCATAAAAGCATTCGAGGTATCTGCCGTTGACTATATACTTAAGCCTATTGAAATAAAAAGACTTAGAACAGCCGTAGATAAAGTTCTGAAACAAATTCAATTAAAAAATCAGCAAATACATTACCAAACACTATCCGAAAATCTAAAATCCGATTACCCCGAGAAAATTATTGTTTTGGATAAAGATATTAAACGTTCTATCAAAACCCAAGATATCATAGCCATCGAGGCGCAACAGGCTTACACTTGTATTTATACCATTTGCGACAATTATATAATGAGCAAGAATCTGCACTTTTATGAAATGGCATTTGAAAATAATCCCGATTTTTTTCGCTCGCATAAATCATGGCTAATAAATCTAAAGCACTTTCAGGGTTTTTCGAAGAAACAATTAAAAATTGAACTTACAAAAAATATTTCTGCCCGCATTTCTAAATATAAATTGGCAGATTTTGAGACACTTATTCTTCAATAAATACCATTAATAAATTAAACTGTCCATTCGTAAATCATTTTTTGAGATATTAATATCTTAAATTACTTTTATGCCATTATTAACTCAAAAAATAAAAAAAATGAAAAACAAACGATTACTATTAATCAGCTTACTCTTGTTAGGCATCGGGCTAACCGGATTACAAGCACAAGTGATGTATGTAACAGAAAACAACGGCTCACAAACAATATATTCTTTGTCTGGAGTGGGCAAAATAACGTTTTCAGGCGGAAATGCTCATGTTCAGAGTATCAGTAATGACAAAGGCGTTCATGCCCTTAGTGATTTAAGATATATAAACTTTACCAACCTTACAACCGGCATTTCAGAGCCTACAACACCGTTAAGTGCTTCCTTAAAAACGTATCCAAATCCGGTATCCGATATGTTAAACATTGATTTAACAAGTGTAAAAGGAGATGGTACATTAAGCATTCTAACAATGGAAGGCAAAGTATTACAAACGCAAAAAACAAGCGGTAATAGCATAATAACGCTCAACTTAAGCCACTTATCACAAGGCATTTATTTGTGTCGTTATTCAACCGCAGTAGAAATTAAAACAGTAAAAATCTTAAAAAAATAAACAAGGAGGACAAAATAATGAAAAAATGGAATATTTTATTAGTGGGTTTACTTTTAGCTTTTAGCATTTCAACGGTTAATGCTCAAAACGACACCATGTATGTAATGAAAAACGGGGCAGTAGTAGGTAAATACAATGTAAAAAATCAGGTTGATAGTGTAATATTCTATAACCCAACGGAAAGTTTTACATTTACAGATGCGCGAGATGGAAATGTATATAATTGGGTACAAATTGGCAACCAAAAATGGATGGCAGAAAACCTTGCCTATTTACCAAGCGTAAGTGAACCGTGGACAGTTTCAGAAACAGCACCACATTATTATGTATATGGTTACGAAGGCACAGATGTAAATGCAGCCAAAACCTCATCTAATTACAGTGCTTACGGCGTATTATATAACTGGGCAGCAGCCATGAACGGTATGACAAGCAGCAGTGCTAATCCAAGTGGAGTACTTGGTATATGCCCTAACGGCTGGCATTTGCCAAGCGATGCCGAATGGACAGAATTAATCGATTATGTTGGAGGGACTGCAATTGCCGGTGGTAAACTCAAAGAAACCGGAACAAATCATTGGGTTTCACCCAATACAGGTGCAACCAACGAAACCGATTTTGCAGCACTTGGAGGTGGCTACAATAGCGGTTCATTTTCAAGTATTGGAATATATGGTTTATGGTGGAGTGCTACGAAGTTTGATGGAACAAGTTCTTGGCGACGTCGTATGGACTATAATAATGGTGCTGTAAATAATTCCAACCTTAGTAAGGGTATCGGTTTTTCTATTCGTTGCGTAAAAGATTAATAATTTGATATGTAAACGCCCTATTCTTTACCAATCAATTATTTAAAAGTTTAACAGGATAACGAATTTTTATATTATTTATATACTGCAAACGGGAACTTTGCCAAAGTTTTAAACCGGTCTGTTTATTTTGCGTGAAAAATGAATTTTACTTTTCCCGCGGGTTTTATGAATTTTAAAATAAGCGAATAAGGTTTTATTTTTGTTTTGTTATCCGTTTTACTAAGGGAATAAGGTTTTGGAAATCAACCTTATTCCCTTATTCCCTTATTTTTTTGAAAAAAATAGGGGGATTTATTTTAAAGTTTTTTTACAAAATAAACAGACCAGAATTCGACTTCTTTGTGCCTTTGTAGTGAATAATTTTTTTCATTAAATAGCTCAATTTATCTAATTTATTGATTATTAATTTACAACAAGTCTAATAAACTTGTTGATTTAAGGAAAAATTTTAAATTTACACAAAAAAGAAAAACTCTTTTTTTTGATAAAAAATACCTGAAAATAAAAAAAAAGATTTGTTTTAAAAAAAATTTCTTAAAAAAAGTTTTATTATTTCAAAAAAAAGCCTACCTTTAACAAAAATTTTATTCACAAAAAAAACGAATAATACGATGTCAGAAAAGTTAACAAATCTTATTTCAGATGAAGTAAAAGAGGTAGTTCAAGAGAACTTAGTAAAAAATGTAGGCATTGATAAAGCCGATAGTGAAAATGTTGCAAAAGCAGGAACCGGTTCTATCTTTGAGAGTTTGAAAGATGAATTGATGGAAGGCGATTTTGAAGCGGTATTAAATATTTTCAAAAATCGTGCAAGCGACATGTTCGACAATCCGATTATCAAAAATTTAATTAGCAAAGCCAGCGGAAAATTATCGGCAGCTCAAGGTATGGACTTGGAAACTTCTGAAAAAGTGGTAACCAGTGCATTGCCCACCGTTATGGATAAACTCGAAGAAAAAGATGCGGACGACAGCCCATTTAGCATTGCTTCTATGTTAAGCGTTCTCAAAGGCGATGGCGACGAAGATGGTCTTTTGGGAAGTTTAAAATCCTCAATTAGTCGCGGATTAGAAAATTTGGGCGGATTCTTTAAAAAATAATTTGGTTTTTATTTATTCTTTAAAGAATTTGCAAGTCAGCGTATCAATTGTTTGTAAAATACCTTACATTTAATTATACTGCAATGGGTAACTTTGCCAAAGCCAAAGCTTTGGCAAAGTTTTTAGTTTATGCTTCAACTGTTTATAATTTGAGCTTTTATTTTTATGTAAGTGCTTTGTAATTAAAACTTTGGTAAAGTTACCGTTTGTAGTATATGTCTTGTCCTGAAAATCGTTGTCCTTTTCTAAAATAGCACGCTTGCAAACAAAAAATCCGTGAAAATTAGTCCAATAGAACTTTTCACGGATTTTTTTTAAATTTTTCGGGTAAAACAAAAACATCAATTTTTAAACAGCAGATACATCATCTTTCTTTTCGGGTATAAGCACCGAAAGAACCACCGAAACTACCAAAAGCCCTAAAATAACAAACAAAGAGGCTACAATAGGAAATTTATAAACCCCTGAAATAAGCATTTTAGCTCCTACAAAAACCAAAATGAAAGCAATACCGAATTTTAAGAACCTGAAATATTTTAAAATACCTGCCAATGCAAAATACAAAGCCCTTAACCCTAAGATTGCAAATACATTAGAAGTATAAACAATAAAAGTATCATCGGAAATGGCTAAAACCGCAGGAATGGAATCAACAGCAAAGATTAAATCTGAAAATTCTATGACAATAAGTGCTATAAACAAGGGTGTTGCAAATTTTTTACCGTTCAAACGTACAAAAAACTTTTCGCCGTGAAATTCGTTGGTTACGGGCATAAATTTTTTGAACAAGCGCACCAATGGGTTTTTGTCGGGCTGAATTTCTTTGTCTTTTTCAAAAGGAATTTTTAATCCCGTATAAACAAGGAAAGCGCCGAAAACATAGATTATCCAATGGAAATGATGAATTAGCTGAATACCGGCTATTATAAAAATAATTCGCAAAATTAATGCACCTAAAATACCCCAAAATAAAATTTTATGTTGGTATTCGGGTTTTATATTAAAAAAACCAAATATCATTATAAAAACAAATAAATTATCCACACTTAGCGATTTTTCAATCACATAAGCCGTTAGATATTCCATTGCCTTTTCAGAGCCTTCCCATAGATACACAAAATAATTGAATATCAGGGCTAAACTTATCCAAACAAAACTCCAAATTACAGCTTCTTTGATTTTTACTTCGTGTGTTTTTTTGTGAAAAACAAACAAATCTAAAAACAAAAGAACTGCCACCAAAACACTAAATGCTATCCAATGAAGCAAATTTTCACTCATAATTTATTATTTATTAGTTAGTTATAATTTTTCTTTTTAATAATTCCGCCCCTCGCATCGTTAATAGTATATTCTATAATAAATGCTTTTTCGTCTATTCGCTCAATAACTGCATGTAATTTATTGAGTTCCAAACGTGTAATGACGGTATGAATTATATCAATTTCGTATTTTGTTTTAAAATTGTCTTTTCTATATCCCCGTTTACCGCTGTAAATAGTTGCACCATAGCCCATTTCTTCGGTTATTGCCTTGCGTATTTCTTCGCTTTTTTCCGATACTATGGTTAATCCGATGTATTCCTCTATTCCGTGAATTATGTAATCGGCTGTTTTTGATGCCGTTATATAAGTTAAAATCGAATAGAGAGCTACTTCTAAATTGATTAATACGGCAGCTATTGAAAACAGAAATACATTGAAAACAAGGATAATAGTACCTATGGTGGTTCTAAATTTTTTACTTAAAAAGATGGCTAAAACCTCCGTCCCATCGATTACCGTGCCGCCACGTACCGAAAAACCGATGCCGGTTCCTAAAAACAAACCTCCAAAAACAGCTATTAACAATTTATCGTCTGTTATTGTGGGAATTTCTATAAAGTGAACGGCTATGGCTAAACCCGCAATACTGAGCATTGATTTGATTGCGAAATTTCTTCCTATTTGTTTATAAGCCAGCCAGATAAACGGCAAATTAATAGTAACAATTAAAACCGAAATATTTATTTCAAACAATCGATTTAACAAAAGCGAAACTCCCGTTACTCCTCCATCGAGAAATTGATTGGGCAACAATAGGGCTTTTAATCCAATACTGGCTGATACAATGCCAATTAAACCCAATATCATATCAAGTATTCTATTTTTTGACAACTGCATTTTGCATTTATTTGATTACGAAAGAACATTGCAAAAGTAATCAATATTTTTAATCTTGCTACTATTTTTAGCATAATTAACAATTTGATTATAATTAATTCAGTAGAATAGCTTCAATCTGTAAATTTATACTGCAAACGGTAACTTTGGCAAAGTTTTAAACGGGTCTGTTTATTTTGTACGGAAAATGAATTTTGCTTTTCCAGCATGTTTTATAAATTTTAAAATAAGGGAATAAGGTTGATTTTCAAAACCTTATTCGCTTTGTAATAATAATAAAACTTGATGCCTCCCTTATTCCCTTATTTTTTTTGAGAAAAATGGAGGGGTTTGTTTTAAATTTTTTTTACAAAATAAACAGACCAGAGCGAAACCTTAGCGGTGATTAGCTGTCGGGGTCGCTCCCAGCGACCCCGACAGCTTTTTTTGTTTGTGTGAGAATGATTTTTGGGGTGTAAAACCTGACATTTTGTCAAA
>DYNA01000178.1 GCA_020721325.1 Paludibacter propionicigenes | reverse complement strand
TTTTGCTTAGATAAAAAAACGGGTATTTGATGCAAATCAAATCCCGTTTTTTTATCGTTCTATGGTTTTATGGTTTTCAATTTTTTTTTAAAGAAAATCCTTTTAAACTTTTTTAATCTACCCTCAATCTTTTTCAATCTCCCTCAATCTTTTTCAATCTTCTTCAATAACCAAAGAATTTAATAAAAAAACTGGCGATAAATGCTAATTGCCAAAAGGCTTAAAAGGATAATATCGGCGAGCCATTTTTTACGAAGTTCGAGCAAATAATTAGGGAGAATAAAACCGGCGGCAAAGGCTATTACCAAAAGCAATTGCACCGAGTTGGAATCGATAAAGGTAAAAATAAAAAGTGAAGTAAAAACTATCCAAACCAAAAGTGTACGAATTTTGTCGTTTGAAATAGTTAGGTTTTTCTTTTTTAAATTTTCAGATAAAACCATGAACGAAATCAAAGCCATTGAGGCAATAAACAATCCGTCGAGGGGAAAGGTTTTGAAACCAAAATCAAATTTTTTAAACACTTCAAAAAACCAACGGTATTTATAATCTACAAACACAAAATAATAAGTTGAAACAAATAAATAAGGCAGCAATGCACCAATGATAGAAATTAACCATTCGCGCCAAACAAGCGGGCGTATAATGAGTAAACCTATCCACACCAATACCAAATAAAATATCATATTGAAATAAAATAAACTGGCAATGCTAATGAAAAAAGACGCCTCAAAAAAATCGTGCAACGGATAGTCGGATACCGTAGAGCGAAAAATTCGGTACATGCCCATCATAAAAAACAAATTTGCCCAATAAATAGGTAAAAAATGGTGAAGACCTTGATAAAAATTGGCTATTATTGAAAACAAAAGCAAGTGAAAAAAGAAATTGTACTCGTAATATTTAAAATTATTGCTCAAAATAAGCAAATAAACCATTTGCAATAGAAAAAGAAAAAAAGCCGAAAAATAGAGTAGAGTAGGAGTGTGTATCAAAGTTAAAAACAATTGGTACAAAGGCATTTCCGATTGATAAATATTCAATTGGGGGATTTCAAAAAAACCTTTTACCCAAAAACTGAGCGTAATAATCAGTATCAAACCGATTACAAACGGACTTTTATTTTTAAAAATAGATACCAACATGTTCGGCTTATGTTTTTTTATTATATTTTTTTAGGAACGAATGAAAAACAAATTTGAATTGCGCCTTGTTCTATACTTTAAACGGTTATAAATTTGAGCTTTTATTTTTATGTAAGTTCTTTGTTATTAAAACTTTGCCAAAGTTTTAAACTTTGGCAAAGTTACCCTTTGCTGTATAAATTATTTTTGATTCGTACTTTATTGCTTTTTTTGTTTAAAATTTTACAAAAGTAAATTTTTTTTTATAAAATGAATTGTTGGACCAACAAAATGTCTAATCGCTTTGGATTTTCTAAAAATCATTATTCCGCAATGTTTTGCATTCCTTCCACTACCAAAACAATTTCACCTTTTACCGTTTTTTGTGAAAAATAAGTTGCCAATTCAACCAAAGTACCGCGTTTATTTTCTTCAAAAAGTTTAGACAGTTCGCGCGAAACGCTTGCTTTGCGGTCGGCGCCGAAATACTCGGCAAGTTGAGTGAGCGTTTTGACCAATCGGAAAGGCGATTCGTAAAAAATCAGGGTGCGCTTTTCGGTTTTGAGTTCGTTCAAACGAGTTTGGCGACCTTTTTTTAGCGGCAAGAAGCCTTCAAAACAAAATCTATCGTTTGGCAAGCCCGAATTGACCAGTGCCGGAACAAATGCAACCGCTCCGGGCAGCGTTTCTACTTCAATTCCATTTTCTACACAAGCCCGTACCAAATAAAAACCAGGGTCGGAAATAGCCGGAGTACCCGCATCGCTTACCAAAGCCATCGTTTCGCCCGCACCAATTCGCCCCACAATAGACATCGAGGTTTGATGCTCATTAAATTTGTGGTGTGAACTCATGCGCGTAGTTATTTCAAACTTTTTGAGTAAAACTCCCGTTGTTCGTGTATCTTCGGCAAGGATTAAATCGACTTCTTTCAATATTTTTATGGCTCTAAAAGTCATATCGTCCAAATTGCCAATTGGAGTAGGCACTATATATAATTTGCTCATATTTTGATAATTATGAATAATGACTTTTTATTTATAAAAACAAAAATTATTTTACAAAATATCTCTCTGATTTAAAAAAGTAGATTTACCAAATTTTATATATTTGGAAAATTTGATAATCAATGTGTTGGATTGTTAAAATCAAGCACATTTGACCTTTTTTAGATTGCTTTCAAATATCAATAAAACGATTTTTCAATTTATTTTTTTACAAAATTAAAAAAAATTTGTTTAAAATGGGTAAAAATTAATAAATTTGTCGTTCCAAAATTAAGTTTTTAGTTTTGCTCAAAACTGCAATTTTTTAAAAAAAATATTTGTTGAACCCATATAAAAAAATATGTTATGAACGAAGAACTTCAATTATATATGGAAGATGCTCAGGAAAGAATGAATTCTGCCATTGAACATTTGAATAAAGAATTATTAAAGATTAGAGCCGGAAAAGCCAGCCATCACATGCTCGATAGCGTAAAAGTGGACTATTACGGCAATGAAACCCCGCTTGCTCGTGTTGCCAACATCAATACCACCGATGCTCGCACGCTTGTTATTCAACCTTGGGAAAAAAATATGTTGGCTGCCATAGAAAGAGCCATCATTAATTCCAATTTAGGATTAACGCCCAGCAACAACGGCGAGCTTATTCGCATCAACGTGCCACCGCTCACGGAAGAAAGGCGCAAAGGACTTGTAAAACAAGTTAAGCACGAGGGCGAAGAAGCCAAAGTCAGCATTCGCAACAGCCGCAAAGAAATTAATACCGATTTGAAAAAACTTGAAAAAGACGGTACCATTTCGGAAGACGAATTGAAAATTGCTGAAGAAGAAGTGCAGGAACTCACAAAAAAATTCTCCGAACTTGCCGAAAAAGCAGTTGAAGTGAAAGAAAAAGAAATTATGACCGTATAATGAAAGGTGAAAGGTTAATGGTGAAAGGTGAAAGGTGAAAGGTGAATGATTTTTTTCTAAAAAACAAATCATTCTTCACTTTTCACTTTTCATTCTTCACTTTTCACTTTTCATTCTTCACTTTTCATTCATCGTTATCGTTTTCTGCAAATAACAATATAACAAATAACTATAAGCATGAAAATTAGCAAGATAGAAATAATTGATTACAATCAATTTAAAAATTTCACGGTTGATTTGACTTATCCCAAAGGACATGCAAAGGAAGGTTTGCCCTTAGATAAGGTATGTTTTATAGGACAAAGCGGAACGGGTAAAACGACTTTATTGAATTTAATTCGTGCAATAGTAAGTCATGGATTAATTGAAAAAAGTTATATGAACGAAAATATGAGAGATATTTTGGTTGAATCTTATTTTGATAATCTGAAACAATTAAGTAAAATTGATAAAGGAAATATTCAAAATACTTTATTTTCTGATATGCAAATGGATTGGCAACAAAGATTTCAATATTTGCTTTCCTATTATTCAGAGTCTAATGTATCTATCATATTTCCTGCCGAAATAAATACCGATTTTAATAGTATTTTAAGCGACGAAAAAGAAAAAAAGGAAATAATTCCATTAAAAAATCAGCAAAAAGAGGTTTTTTTATCCAATAAAATAGAAATTGACGTTGAAAAAGAGTTCAAAAACAAAATTTTTGATTTTGAAATAAACAACGTAAAAACAATTTGGGATTTAATATTAGAGGACATTCAAAAATATAAAGTTGCTAATTTGAGCTTTCGCTCAGATATAACAAATAAAGTTCAAAGTGGCGAACTTGCACCAGAGAATCTTATTTTGGAATTGAATAAATGGAATGAACAAAACCCCAATCCTTTAAAAGATTTAGCCGAAAAACTAAATCTAATTTTGAACAAATTTAATTTAGAAATAAAAGCAGAACCAGATTTTAAATCAGCCGAAGATTTAAAATTTATTAAAGTCTATCAGAAAAATGGTGGCGAAATCCCGAATAATTATTGGAGTACAGGTACAAAGCAATTAATTCTAACAGCAACGCCCTTAATTAAACTTAATACAGACAAATCAATTGTATTAATTGATGAACCGGAACGCTCTTTTTACCCCGATATTCAGCAAGAAATTATTAATTTTTACACAAAATTAGCACCAAACGCACAATTTTTTATTGCAACTCATTCGCCAATTATTGCGTCATCGTTTGAGCCTTGGGAAATTGTGGAATTAAAATTTAGCGAAAATGGTGATTTAGTTCAAGATTTATATTTTAAAGGTGAACGCCATGTTGAAAATTATTTCATTCAACCGCAATATTTAAGATGGGATTCTATTCTAAATAAAATATTTGATTTAGAACACGATGGCAATCCTGCACGTAAACTAAAATTATCGGAACTTTCAGAAAAAGGTTTAAAATTAAAACAACTCAAAGAGCAAGGAAATGCAAATCCTGAGTTGATGAAAAAACTGTGGGAAGAATATAAAGGGATTGCGGAATTGTTGGACTGGAAAATTGAAATGCAATGAGAAAAATAGATAAATCTCAAATTCTTTCAACTGTGTATAAACAGTGGGAAGAGAATTTTGAAACGAATAATTTGCCTCACGATAAATACAACTCAGCAACTAATGACTATTATAACGATGTGGTTATGAATTTGCTGTATTGCCAGAAAGGACTTTGTGCTTATACAGAAGTTCAACTTTGTCCGCAAGAATTTATAGAAAAAGAAAATTGGTTGCAAGGTAAATATCAATTTAATAACAAAGTAAACAATGGGCAATTAGAGCATTTCGACGAATCATTAAAATCAAAACGAAATGATTCTTGTGGTAAAAAAGATTGGTTGTGGTCAAATTTGTTTATGGTCGATTCAGACACGAATAATCGCAAAGCAACAAAAGAAGTAGATTATATTCTAAAACCGGATACTGAAGAATATAATGAATTTGAATTGCTTGATTACGATACAGAATCGCATCTTTTTGGTGCTAATTTATCGTTGCCTGCTGATATTCGATTTCGTATAAATTACATGATTAATGAAGTTTTGGGAATAAATTTTCCAAATTTAGTGGATAAACGCAGAAACACCATTGTTAAAGCAATTGAATTTGGAACAGATTGTTTTGAAAATGAATTTCCGACTGCATTTGAATTTTATCGAAAAAAAGAGAAAAAAATGCCAACATAATATATGCGTTCGTTTGACCTTTTTTCTCTAACGCACAATTACCGATGCTCGAAAAAGGACAAGGCATTTTTTTTCTGTTAAACATTAAATATTAATCATTTATGATTAATCATTAAAAATAAAGAATTATTCATTAAAAATTTTAAAATGTATATTTTAGGACTCAATACTTTTCATGGCGATTCGTCAGCCTGTTTGTTTAAAGACGGAAAATTACTTATAGCTATAGAAGAAGAACGCTTGCGCAGAATCAAACACTGGGCGGGTTTTCCTTCAAAATCCATAGAAGTTTGTTTGAAAGAAGCCGGCATTACTGTCAAAGACATTGACCACATAACGGTTTCAAAAAATCCTTCGGCAAATTTGTTTAAAAAAATTACGCACACTCTTTTAAAACATAAAAAGCTCTCAACCATTATCGATAGGCTCACCCAATCGAAAAAAGTTACTTCCATTAAAGCTCTTTTGGCAGAAAACTTTAACGTTCCCGAAAGCCAAATCAAAGCCGAAGTTCACAACATAGAGCATCACCGCTCGCACATGGCATCTACTTTTTTTGCTTCGCCTTTTGAGGAAGCTGCCATTTTGTCCATCGATGGTTTTGGCGATTTCTCTTCTACCATGATAGGCGCGGGGAAAGGCAATCAATTTGAAGTTTTTGACTCTGTTATTTATCCACATTCCATTGGTGCGTTTTATACCGCTTTTACTCAGTATTTAGGCTTTTTGGGATATGGCGATGAATACAAAGTGATGGGATTAGCTCCTTACGGCGAAGCCAAATATGTTCACTTGTTTGAAGACATCATTCTTTTAACCGACGATGGTTTGTTTAAATTGAACGAAAAGTATTTTAAACATTCCAAAGAAGGCGTAACCATGAGTTGGGAAGACGGTTACCCGAACATTGAACCCATGTTTTCGGATTATATGCTCGAAAAATTGGGTAAAAACCGCGAGAAACAAGAAGAACTCACACAATACCACAAAGATTTGGCGGCTTCGGCTCAAAAGATGACCGAAAAAGCCATTTTTCATATCTTGAATCATTTGCAAAAGCGAACCGGATTGAAAAAATTGTGCATTGCCGGCGGAGTAGCTCAAAATTCGGTTGCCAACGGAAAGATTTATCTCGAAACTCAATTTGACGATGTTTACATGCCTTCGGCAGCTACCGATGCAGGCACTGCCATTGGTTCGGCATTGTATTTTTACAATATGGAACTCGGAAAACCTCGCATTGAACCTTTGTTGAATGCCAACTTCGGAGAGCGTTTTAGCGACCAAGAGATTGAAGAAGCTCTCAAAGCCCGAAACGTAGATTTTGAAATTAAAACCGATGACCAAATCAATGCCCTTGTAGCCGATAGTTTGGTTGAAGGAGGCGTAATCGGTTGGTTCAAAGACCGTTCGGAGTTCGGACCGCGTGCTTTGGGTTACCGTTCCATTCTTGCCGACCCTACCCGAACCGATGCCAAAGACCTTCTGAACCTCAAAATCAAACGCCGCGAGCCGTTTCGTCCGTTTGCACCTTCCATTTTGGAGGAGCATGTAAGCGAATATTTTGAACAAACCGACAACGTGCGTTTTATGGAAAAAGTTTTTCAAATAAAAAAAGAAAAACACCAAATCCTTCCGGCAGTAACACACGTAGATGGCTCAGGACGTTTGCAAACGGTTTCTAAAAACATCAATCCGAAATATTACAATATGATAGAAGCCTTTTATAAGAAAACAGGTATTCCGATTGTTTTAAATACTTCTTTCAATGAAAATGAACCCATAGTAAACACTCCGGCAGAGGCACTCGATTGCTACTTGCGCACCAAAATGGACGTGTTGATTATGGAGAATTATGTTATAAAAAGGTAAGTAATTATTAATTATGAATTATTACAAAGCTATGAAAAAATACCTTTCATAGCTTTGTTATTTTTATTTTTTTGTATATTTGTGCAAAAATCAAATCAAACTGCTTTATGGAAATGCAAAGGAAAAAAAACGATTTCATAGAACAACATAAAACAAAAACAAAGCAAGTGAAAATAGAAAATACGCTAAATACTTGTATTCAACAATTTTGCATCGAAAATTATCAAGGCATAAAAAAAATACATATTGAAGGTATTCCTGCTGATACTCAATGGATTTTTCTAACAGGCGAAAATGGTTTTGGAAAGACTTCTATTTTGCAAGGCATTGTTATTCTTTTGTTTGGTAATGAAGATTATGGTGCTATTCTTGATAAAAAGAAAAAAATAGAGGGTTTTGTTGAATTTAAAGATAGAAATTTTACACATATCAATAAAATAGGAAACGAATTTTTTAAATCGTTTCGTTGTTTTGCTGCTTACGGGGCTGCAAGGTTAAATAAAAATTCAAATACCAATTTCCCAAACAAAACACATAATTTATTCAATACTTATGGCGATTTACTTGATATTGAAGACAAACTGATAATGTGGGAAGGTTCTGATAAACAGAAAAAATATTATCAAGCTACGAGAGAGATATTGCTTAAACTCATGTTGCCGTATGTTGAAGACCTTAAAGTTGAACGAATTGGCTCAAAAACAGATGTGGTTTACAAAGAAACAGATAGCGAACATTATAAAGGTTTTCTTGAATTAGCTTCAGGGTTTCGTAGTATAATTGCAATGGTTGGAGATATGCTAATTCGGTTATCAGAAGAACAACCGGAAATCGAAAATTTTGAAGAACTTGCCGGAATAGTCATTATAGATGAACTTGATTTGCATTTGCACCCTAAAATGCAGCGCGAAATAGTTGAACGGTTAACTAATACTTTTAAAAATATTCAGTTTATTGTTTCTACGCATAGTCCTATTCCTTTGCTGGGTGCGCCACCCGAAAGAACTGTTATTCTGAATGTGAACAGGACTAAGGAAGAAGGGATTACGGTAAGAAGACTTGAAAAACTTGAAAAAGAATTAAAGT
>DYNA01000039.1 GCA_020721325.1 Paludibacter propionicigenes | reverse complement strand
GACTTGTAAAATTATTAGAATTTAGCCAACAAAAAAAATGTCATGTAGAGTAAATTAAGATAACAATTTTAAAATAAGGATTGAGATAAAATTAATTCCGATAAAAATACAAAATTTTGTTTGAAAAAAAAAAATTATAATGAAAAAAAATTATAAAGGGATTACATTTTTAACAAAAATAAAAAAATGGTATCAAAAAAATTAGCTTTACTTTTCCTAATAAATTTTGAACATAGAAAACCTGATAGTCTTTCTAAACCTATGTGATTTAGATTAAAATAGTTACGAAAATATTAAAACGAAATACAAGCACAGTGAAAGTAAATAAAAATTCACCAGATTTAAACACAATTTAAATACAATTTAAACACGCTTTACACGCCCTTTGCACGCTCTTTATTCGAGCCAACATACAGCTAAGGTTCTTTGTAAAATGTTAAAATTTAAAATCGATGCTTTTTTATATCTATTTTTTTTTAAAACTATTTTTATATAAACTATTAAAAACTACTTTTATCTTATTTATTAAACAAAAAAATCTTAAAAAATAAGCGTTCCATTACGTTATATAGAAAAAAAATCCGCGAAAATCCGCGTTCCAATTTACAAAATACGATAAAAAAATTCCTAAAAACCTATCAACCTAAGTTCGATATAAAAATGGTAGCAAAAATGGATTGTCCCGACTTTTAAGTCGGGGAATCATTGAAATATAAATCAATTAATCAGGGCTTTAGCCCTTTTATAAGCCGAAAAAACTTGGCAAAAGGGCTAAAGCCCTAAAGATGGGTGGTGTATTTTAATTTATCCCTGCCTTAAAAGGCTACTCTCTATACACGAGTTTAATTTTGAAAAAGCCGAAGCCGCTATTTCAAAACTTTTAAAAATCTAAAGTTTTGCTCCTTTATACTTTAAACAAATAAAAACCAGACAGGTTTTATAAATCTGTCTGGTTTTCAATCAAATAAATAAAAAAAACGCTCATTTTCTACTTTTGTTCAACCAAAGTACCCGTAGGAAGTACAAAACGCAAATGAGCTTCTTTAAAAGCTTTGAAAATATCAAAATTAATTCTCGCGCTCACATTTACAAAGTCCAAACCTATTTTAATGTAGTAAACAAGTTGCAAATCGATAGAAAATTGACCAAAAGAGCTTATTCCGGCAGAAATTTTTTCTTCTAATTCGGAATAACTTTTTGCCGTATTTGTTAAAATATCAATTGCTTTTTCAATTTCTGAAGTTGTACTATCGTTTGTGAGAGCAATTTCGAGAACCACTTTTCGACTGGGTTCGAGCGAAATATTTTCAATGCTCATTCGTGTAAAATGCGAATTGGGAATTGTAACCAATCGACCCGCTAAAGTTCGCAAACGTGTACTTCTGACGCCTATTTCTTCTACAACCCCATCAAATCCATCAATTACTATTCGATCGTTTACGATAAAAGGTTTGTCGAAAAAAACCGTTAAACCTCCAAATAAATTTTCTACCGAATCTTTGGCTGCCATTGCCAATGCCAATCCGCCAATTCCTAAACCGGCTATCAACGCGCCTATGTCATATCCGGCATTATTTAATCCTACAACTACCGCAATAGACCAAATAGTTACTTTTATCGTTTTACGAATAATGGGCAAAACTTGGTCGTCTAAATTGCTTTCGCTTGTTTTTACAAGCGGTACAACATACTCTTCTACTAAAGAATCAAAAATTCGTACTATCAACCAAGCTACGTCAAAAACGATTAAAATATAAATAACATGGTCAAAAAAAGCATCTACTTTTGTACTTAAACTTAAAGTAGAAAGGGCATACCAAAATGAAAAAATAAATATAGACAAAATAATAGGCTCTTCAAACATATCAACTAAAATATCGTCTAAACGCGATTTGGTTTTTTTAGCTAATATTTTGATGTATTTACCTATTATCCAGTACATTATTTTTCCCAAAATAATGCCTGCACCCACTACAAGCATAGCTGTCAACCAATCACCTATGGTGTTGGAATAAAATGTTTTAGAAAAAAAATCGTGCATAAATTGCTAAATTTAATGTTTCAACTTTTTAATTTTTATTTTTTTTACAAAAGTATTTTTTTTTAGAATTTATTAAAAAAAAAAATCTTTTTTAATTCTATTTTACGAAGTTAAAAATTCGTAGCTTTGAGCAATGCCTCAAGTTTGCCTCAAAAGAAGAGCTTCCCACCATATAGTAACGGGGGACGCTCCAAGCAAGCCCGCCAGCTTTTTATTTTTTTTGATTATCAAAGCCTTATTTTTGTAAATATGACCACGAATGTACGAATTAAAACAAATTAATTTGTGAATGAGTGGTCATATTCCTAAAAATAGCGTTTTTTTTAAATTATTAGCCTTTCAAAAAATACAATCAATCTGTTTATTCCTTTGTTAATAATTTCGGTAGGAGCTTGACTATAAATCTCATAAAAACTTTTATTTTGTTGTGCTGCAATTTTTTTTATAATATCAACTAATTCAAGAGTATGCGTAAATAAGGAAGGTAATTTTCTAATGTCGTAAGGTTTACGGAGATATTCTGAATAATTCAATAATTTATTTTCTTTAATTATAAATGAATTATAATGAGCAGAATAAAGCATTTTTATCGGAAAAATTGAATTGAGAAGTAAATATTCATGTAATTCTTGATTCGTATTACGAAAACGTTTTATATCTGAAATTAAGATATGAATCGGGGTTAAGTTCTGCAACAAACTGATAGCACTCTTATTATCTTGGGCATAATACCAATTTATTGGCAGGGTTTTAAAGGTATAGGTTAATGCTATTTCAAATATATCGGAATTCATTTTCTCGTCATCTAAATGCAAAATATTTATTGTATTTTCCATAATGGATTATTTTTTAATATTTTGATATATACCAACAAAAGCAATAGTTAAGTATGCGAAACAGTAAAATTAAATTTTAAACCCAATCCTTCTTCAAAAATTTTGAACAACGTACTCAACTGAATATCAGAACTTGCCCGCTCAATGCGAGAGATATAACTTTTTTGAGTTCCTATTTTTTTAGCCAGTTGTTCTTGCGAAAGCTTTGCTTTTTTGCGTTCTTCTTTCACCATTTCGGCAATAATCCACATTTGTGCTTGACGCTGAAATTCAGTTCGTTTCGGTGTACCCAATTCACCGTATTCGGCATCGAGCAATTGTTCAAAATTTGTTACGTTTGAGTAATCTTTTATGCTATTTTTTTTCATTTTTTCATTTTTTTGAACGTTTTACTTTTGTTTTTCATTAAAATATTCATTTCTCAATTTTTCAGCTTGCTCTATTTCTTCTTTCGGTGTTTTTTGTGTTTTCTTTTGAAATGCGTTAAATAATACAACTAAATTTCCTTTATCAAAACAACAAAAAATCCTATAAATTAATGCCTTGCTTAACTCTTACTTCATATAGCCCATTTGAATTTTCAATATGTTTAAAAATATCTTCGGGTATTACTTCTACTGTTTTGACATATTCCAGCGATTTATTGATATTTTTTTTTACTTTATCGTTTTGTTCTTTATAAAAATCTATAAAATAGTTTTTATAAAAAATAATAGCACGTGGAACCATTAATTTATCTATTAAAAATTAAAAGCTGTTTTTTTTTGATAATATAAAAAACATTCAATACAAAAGTAAACTAATTAGTAAACATTTCAAAGAAAACGACTATTATTTTTACAATTTTTAATATTTTATAAAATAATTTGATTTTATGATTAAACAAACCCCATATTTCTCTGATTTTTAAACAAATGCAAGTTGAAACTAATATTAGAATTAGGTAACAGAATCTTTAAAAACTTCAAAAAATAGAGAGCGTATATTGAATGCAAATGTTTGTAATTTCTAAAAAGGATATTTTATTTCATCTAAAATGCAGAAACTAAGCGAGAACTAAGTTGGCGGGCTTGCTCCGAGCCAAGCTGGCGGGGTCGCTCTAAGCGACCCCGTTGCTAACGCCTGCGGGCAGTTAAAAAAAATAATCCGGCATTTTAGGAAAAAAGCAGGGCAGATACAAAAAAACATCGGGCAGGGTTCAAAAAACATCGGGCAGGGTTTTTGAAAGTTCGGGCAGGGTTTAAAAAACATCGGGCAGGGTTTGAGAAAGCTCCGGCAGGGGTTGAAAAAGCTCCGGCAGGCATTTTCAAAGCTCCGGCAGGCATTTTCAAAAATCGGGCAGGTATTTTTAAAAATCGGGCAGGTATTTTTAAAACTCCGGCAGGCTTTTTTAAAGTTTGGGCAGGCTTTTTTTTATTAAAAAATGCTTGCCGGAGCTTTTTCAGACCCTGCCGGAGACTTCTCAGACCCTGCCGGAGCTTTCTCAAACCCTGCCGGAGCTTTCTCAAACCCTGCCCGACGTTTTTCAAATCCTGCCCGAACTTTCAAAAACCCTGCCCGATGTTTTTTGAACCCTGCCCGATGTTTTTTTGTATCTGCCCTGCTTTTTTACTAAAATGCCGGATTATTTTTTATACCAGCCCGATGTTTTTTAAGCTCTGCCTGAACTTTTTTAAAGTTTGCCCAACTTTTTTTTGACCATTCATTCACTCATTTAAACGAATTAATTTGTATAAAATTAGTGAATTAGTGGTCATATTCACAAAAATAAAGGTGAAAAATTCCTTTTCTTTAAAAAAAAGAAAAAAGCATCTTTTAAGAATTTAACAATTTCATTTTTTAATGTAAATCCATTCAAAATAAGTAGTTTATAAAGCTCAACTTAGAAAAAATAAATTGTTTTTTACAAAAAAAATTAAAAAAAATTAAGTTAAGTTTTGTTTAACGAAAAACATTTGTTTTCTTTGCAGTCCTTTTTTGAAAGTGATGGTTATTGAAAACTTACAAATAAAATATAAATAAAAGCCTGTTATAAGTGCCTACTGCGCTTATAACAGGTTTTTGTGTTTTTTTTGAACTGCAATGTTTTTTTTATGTTAAATTAAATATAAAAATTATTTAATAAATACATAATACAAAATCGAAAAAAAATATAAAAACTTTGTGATGTTGAAAAACCGATTTCTTTGTAAAAAGGAATTGAATAAAAATAAATCATTTGTTTAACCAAAATTTTTTAAAATTTTCACATGAAAAAAATTCTTTTGAATTTTACGCTATTGATAGTTTTTAGTGTTATTAGTGCGTTAAGTTTTGCTCAGTATTCGGTAAAAGGTACTGTGGTAGATGCTAAAACCAACGAATCGCTTATCGGTGCTACCGTAGTAGTAGAAGGCGTTACCGGAGGAACAGTTACCGACATTGATGGTAATTTTATGCTCAATATACCTTCGGGCGACCACAATATTATTATCAGTTTTGTTGGATATTTAACCAAAACCGTTGCCGTAACCAGCTCAACTGCCGATTTGGGAACCATTACAATGGAAGAAAGTGCCATAGGTATAGCCGAAGTAGGAATTATAGCTTCTGTAGCAATAGACCGTCAAACTCCGGTAGCTGTGTCGAGCATTAAGCCTGAAATTATTGCTGAAAAATTAGGAACACAAGAGTTTCCTGAAATATTAAAATCTACACCTTCTATGTACGTAACTCGTTCGGGTGGTGGATATGGTGATTCTCGTTTAAATCTTCGCGGTTTCGATTCGCGCAACGTGGCAGTTATGATTAACGGTGTACCTGTAAATGACATGGAAAGCGGTTGGGTTTACTGGTCAAACTGGGCTGGTCTTTCTGATGCAACTCGTTCTATGCAAGTACAACGCGGTTTGGGTGCTTCTAAAGTAGCTGTTCCTTCTGTGGGTGGTACGGTAAATATTCTTACCAAAACTACTGATGCTGAAAAAGGTGGAGTTATCAATCTTGGTGTAGGTAACGATGGTTACGAACGTTGGGGAATAGCATTGTCTTCTGGTTTGACTGAAAAAAACTGGGCATTTGCTTTTTCTTTGGGACACACAACAGGTAAAGGTTATGTAGAAGGTACTGATTTTGATGCTTGGTCTTATTATTTAGGAATTTCAAAACAAGTAAATCCAAATCACCGTTTGGCTTTCTCTATGTTTGGTGCACCACAATGGCACGGACAAAGAAGTACTCGTTTAACAATTGAAACTTTTGATAGAGTAAACCAAGGAATTAAATACAATCCGGATTGGGGTTATCAAAATGGACAAGTACAATATTTAAGAAAAAACTATTATCACAAACCACAAGCTATCCTAAATCATTTTTGGACAGTTTCTTCTAAAACAAGCGTTATTACAGCTTTTTATGCTTCATTAGGCACAGGTGGTGGTACAGGTAGTTTAGGCAATACCGGTAAATTTAGTTCATACCTTACTGCCGATGCTCAAATTGATTTTGACCGTATTATTGCCGAAAACATTGCTTTAGGTGCAAGAGGCTCTGATGCAATTATTCGTACTTCGGCTAATAATCACAATTGGTATGGGTTTATTTCTACATTGAATCACAAATTTACAGATAATCTTACTTTAAATTTTGGTCTTGATTTTAGAAGTTATGTAGGACAACACTATCAAGAGATTGTTGATTTATTAGGTGGTTCGTATTATGTTTCTACTACTGATAAAAGCGCAGGAACGGTATTAGCCAAAGTAGGCGACAAAGTAGGTTACTGGAACGACGGTATTGTAGGTTGGGCAGGTACTTTTGCTCAATTAGAATACACCAACGGAAAACTTTCAGCTTTTGTAGCAGGAGCTGCTTCAAATATGTCGATGCAACGTAAAGATTATTTTATCTATGCTACCGATAGCTTAAGCGAAAAATTAAATTACTTTGGATACAGTGGTAAGGGTGGTGTAAACTATAACTTAACAGACCATCACAATGTTTTCGTAAACGCAGGATATTTCCAACGTCAACCTGACTTCCGCAATGCTTTCGTTAACAATACGAATACTCCAAACCCTAACGGTGAAAATGAAAAAATTACTTCCATGGAATTAGGATATGGTTTTAGAAAATCAAACTTATCGGTTAACTTCAATGCATATTACACAATATGGGCTGATAAGAGTTTTGTAAAAACATATTCCTTACCTGATTTAAGTATATTGAGTGCGAACTTACAAGGTGTAGATGCTCGCCACATGGGACTTGAACTTGACTTTGTTTACAGCCCAATTAAAAAACTTACCATTACCGGTATGGCTTCTTTAGGAAACTGGATGTGGTTGAATAACTTAGAAGATGTAAAAATATATGATGAAAGCCAGAATGAAGTTGCAACCGTTAATTTATTCTTAAAAGATGTAAAAGTAGGCGATGCTGCTCAAACAACTGCTGCTTTTGGTATCAACTACGATTTGTTGAAAAATTTGAAAGTGGGTGTAGATTACAATTATTATGCAGATTTATTTGCTAATTTCGATGCACTTAAAAGAGGTACAGCTCCTGCTGAAGGTGAAGTAAATCCAAATTCATGGGAAATGCCTGTTTATCAATTGATAGACGTTAATTTACGTTACTCTTTTGATATGAAAGGATTTAAATCATCTGTTTATGCTAACGTAAACAATTTATTGAATGTTGAATACATAGCCGATGCTACAGATGGTACATCTCATACTTGGAACACTGCTAGCGTTTATTATGGTGTAGGAAGAACTTGGTCTTTCGGCTTAAAAGTTACTTTCTAATTTAATTAATGATTGTTAATTATTAATTGTTAATTAATAATTTTTTAAAAGTATCAACAAATAAAAGATTAAAACAATGAAAAGATATATTTTGAGCCTTTTGGCTTTTGCCTTGTTCTTTACTTCGTGTGAAGGACCTATGGACGCAATCAATGATGAAATAGATTCATTAAAAGTAAATTATGCAGTTTCAAACCTCGAGTTTACTTTAACCGATGCCAATATTAAAACAGATATGGCAGTAGGTACAACCTACTTTTCTGAAGCAAAACCGGCTGCTAACTATGTACCTGCTTTTTTAAAAAAACAATATCCTGCTTTAGGTAAAGGCTCAAGGGCGTTGGTTACTTACAATTTCCTTCCATCTGCTTTTTTTGAAACAATTATCGGGACTACAACCGATTATACTTTGGTTACGGAAGACTACGATGCTATGGGTACTGCATCGGGAACTCCAGGCAAAAATGATAACTTTACTTCTGTCATTACTCCAGAAGTGTTTATGCCAGCATTTTTGCTAACTAAATTTGCTGATGCTACTGCCGGTAAAGCTTATCGCATTTTTTATAATTATCGTACTTCGGGTGCAAATTTCACTTACTCCAAGTTTGCTTATTTCAATGGTACTGAATGGCTAATCTCTGCTACTATTTACGAGCTTATTGCTGCTGACTACGATAGCATGGGCGACCCCGGTAACTACGATAACTTTTCATCTACCGACAAACCCGAAAACTATTTGCCAAACTTTTTAAGTACAAAATTCTCTTTTGCACTTGATGGTACTAAAATGTTAGTTATTTACAAATATTATTCAAATAATATTACTGTTACAAAAGCTTCTGAAATGAAATTAACTTCGGGTGTTTGGGGTTTTGTTACTTCATTGACTAAGAAAACTCAAAGTTTTGTTCATAAAGGTACTGCTTGGGAAGCTGCTCCGGATTTGAAATTTATCGAAACTACCGATGCTCACACTCGCGAGTACACGCTTACTAATGCTGATTTTGCAATGGTAGGTAATGGATACTACAATAACTTCGACATTCGTGCAGGTAAAGCAGAGGAATCTGTTCAAGTACGTATTGATAAAATATCAACTATTTTGAAAGCTAACTTCCTTGATTTAGCTGAAAATGATGTATTTCTTGTGCATTATACTGCTTATAATGGAGCAACTGTTGTATTAGATATTACAATTAAAGCTGTTCCAAAATAATTTGAATTCATTTTCAAAACATTCCAAAATAATTTGAATTCATTTTCAAAACATTCCAAAAGCGAGTCAATTCATTGGCTCGCTTTTTTTTTTATTCAAGCAAAAAGGCTTCGTAATTTTCTAAGTGAACAACCTCAAATTGATTGTTAGGGTAAATTTCGGAAAAACTTTTCGACAAAGTAGCTTTTTTCTTTGGGTTCCATTTTATTTCAAAAGCATGTAAAACACCATCGCGTTCTTCGATGTAATCAATTTCTTGTTGGTCTTGCGTGCGCCAAAAATAGGAATTAGCCCATATTTGATTGTAATGCAGAAATTTCATTCGCTCGCTTATTATAAAATTTTCCCACAAAGCGCCAATGTCTGTTCTAAGTTCGGGTAAACTGAAATTTGCAATGAGCGCATTTCTAATTCCACAATCGTAAAAATAAATTTTCCTGCCCCGTTTTAATTCCTTTCTATGATTCCGACTAAAAGCAGGCAAACGAAAAATTACAAAGGTTTGCTCCAACAATTGAATGTATTTTTCAACGGTTTGATTGTCCATTTCCAACAAATTGCCTAAATTGTTGTAAGTAACTTCCGAACCGATTTGCAAAGCAAGTGCCTGCATTAATTTAACCAACTTTTCGGGCTTTTTTATTTGTTCCCACATCAAAATATCTTTGTATAAGTAGCTATCAGTAAGTTGTTTTAAGATATTTTTCTCATTGCCCGCTCCGGTTACTACTTCGGGATAATATCCATAAATCAAACGATGCTTCAGCAAACGGTTTTCTTCCATAAAACCATGATAGTTAACCATTTCAGAAAATGAAAGCGGAAACAAACGATGTTCCCATTTTCTGCCTGTCAAAGGTTCGTTTATTTTATTGGCAAGTTCAAAGGCTGAAGACCCCGTAACAATAAGCTGTATATCAGGCAATTGGTCAGTTATGAGTTTTAGCTTCAAACCGATTTCCGAAATACGCTGAGCCTCATCAATCACTACGGTCTTTTTTCCGGCAAAAATGGCTTTAAATCGAGTTGATGTGCTGTTTTCAAAAAGGGCGACCGTGTCGGGTTCGTCGGCATTGAGCCACAAAACATTCGACATTTTTTGAGTTATTTGGTGCAAAAGCGTTGTTTTACCGGTTTGCCTTGCTCCCAAAATTACCATAGCTTTGCCTTTGAAAAGCTGTTGTTGGATTGTATTTTCTAATTTTCTTTCTATCATATTTTTTGCGATTACAATCGCAAAAATAACGGTTTTTTTGCGATTACAATCGCAAAAATAATGTTTTTTTCAAAAAAAATAATAACAAACAGAAAAGGGAGTACTTTACAACGCACTACAAATAAAAAAAATCAGGGTAAATCAGTCCAATCTGTAATCATCGTTAAACACTAAAAAAAATGCCTTCTGGCACTTTTCTTATGTTTTATTTTTGAGAACAACGGAAATAATAAGCGAACCTGCTTGTATCAGTGGCAAGGTGGACAGACATGGGGAATTATTTGATGTTAGCCACATTGCTATCATTCAAATACTTATAAAATTTATTGCCTTTCAAACGAATAATATCTTCGGTATTAAAATCTACATTCACATCGAAATAGAGTGCAAATATAAAATCATTCATTTTTTTCAAAATTATTTCTGTTTCTTTTGTGTCAATGCAATAGTGATTTTTAATTTCGTGTAGTGAAATTTTTTGAGTAAAAACGAAATCTTTAATACATTTTTCAATTAATTCCGGTTTGTCAATAATGTTGCATTTTACCGAATTATTTTCATTGTATAAAAAAATATAATTTTCATTAATTGTAATTTTATCTATTTTTTGAAACATAACATTTGAAAAATCAACTAAATCTAATAGTTTAATTTGTTCCAAACGGAGCAGTTCTTCAACTAATTCGATAATCTTGTCTTTTATCAATTGATTTTTTTCGGTAATAATCGGAATTCGGATAAATTCTTTTACAGAAGTTGTGGAAATTTGCAAATTCTTTTCATTTTCCGATTCTAAATAATTTTTTAAAATATACCGATTTACATTTGAATTGAGCAATCCGAAAAGAAAAAATAATTCTTTTTTATTTTCAGAACCTATTGCATTTATTTGATTTCGAGGCCAAATTAAGGGTTTATCGGTAAAGAAAAAATGGCTTGGATTGGAATACGACCAAACAATTTTATAGGTGCTATCTAATAGTTCATAACCTTGATTTGCCTGCCGAAGTTTTATAAAATTCGGAAGTTGAGGGTTTCTGTTATTTGGAAAATAGCCTCTAAATTCTTTGATGGTGTAAAATTCTTTTACAAGTCGCGGATAGTAATAGAAATTGGTTTCATGGGGTTTTTCGGAAAAAATTTGTTCATCATCAATATCATAACCGCTATCAAATATAAATTTTGAATTGAATTTCAGTTTCGAGAGATGATGATTGTAATAAATTTCAATATTTTCCGAATTTTTAATGTAAATATCTTGGATTTCAATAAATTGCTTGTCTTTAATGACGAAATTCCAATTTTGAAATTTTTTTTCTAAATCTTTTTGAAGAATTGAATTGGTAATACTATTTTTTCCTTTGTTTATTTCCAACAAACAGTTACTTATTTCTACATCTTTTTTTACATAATGAATAACTTTGCATTGATGCAGTTTTGCCGGAATAATTTTTTTTATAACAATAATCAAACTTGAAGTTGCAATTTTTTGTTTTTGTTTTAACCCTCTATCAATAAACAAATTATTATTGAAAGTAATGATTTTTTCTATGGTTACAAATTTACTTAAATGATACCGCAAAACATCTAAATCGCCCGCAGTGAGTAGTGTTTGCGGCACTACGTAGCATAATTTACCTCCGTCTTTGAGCAGTGCCAAGCCTACGGCAAAGAAAAATGCGTAAAGATTGGGATTGGGACGATATTTTTTGGGGTTTTCAGGCACACTGTGCAAATTTACGCCATAAATGTCATTCAATTTTACCAATTTTTCTTTTATGAATTTAAAAATCAGCACGCCCTGCGAGGAGGATTCATTATAGGAGATATACGGCGGGTTTCCAATCACATAATCAAAACGATAACGGTCTATTCTTGGTTCGTTTTGATTTTCCAAACTTCGTTTTAATTCTTCTAAATCCGATTTGTTGCGAATAAAACTTTCGTATTCCAAATTTAAAGAATCGGCAAATAAATTCATTTGCCCTTTGTTGCGCTCCAAGGCTACTTTTACATCGGTGAGTGTATTGCGAATTTGAGTATCTAAAAATTCGGAAATCGTATCTTTGGTTTTAAAAAATTTTAATTTTTTGTCAATCGGATTGTTGTATTTTTCATTGATAATGTGCGGTAACATTCTCATTATGATGCTCATTTCGGCAAGATATAATGGAAATTCAGCCACATCTATTCCAAAAATATTGTCGGTTACTAACTTTGCCAAGGTTTCAAATTTTGGCAAAGTTTTTTCTATACTTTTCAATAAATTGCGCACAGCACCATATAAAAAAGTTCCGCTGCCGCAAGATGGGTCAATAATTGAAATCTGGTCTTTTTTTATTTGTTCTTCCAGTTCTTTACCCGAAAAACCGATTTGTTCGAGCATAAAATCGGTAATTTCGGGCGACGTAAAATATTGCCCAAGTTTTTCGTCGTATAATTGTTTCAAGTAATTTTCGTAAATGAAACCAAAAATTTCACTTTGAATATTGGCAAAATTGTAACGCCCGATAAACACAAAAATATCGAGCCAAGGCGTTACTTCCTGAAGTTCGTTACGCGGTTTTTCTAATATTTTTTCAAGTTTATTGTTTATAATGATTTGCTCTTGGCTGAACGGACGATAAATATTTTCCGAAATTTTTTTGCTAATTGCTTTAATTACAGTTAAAACATCGCCATAATTCTGAATATTCAAATTAGTTAATAATCGATTTCGGCGTTGCAAAAAATCGTCTTTGAATTGAGCAAAATCATTATCGGCAAGGGTTTTATATAAAATAAATTGGATTAAATAAGAATACGTTATTTCAATGGCAAATTTATTTCCATCGTAATTTTTATCTGTTAATTGGGGTTTAAAATATTCGTCAAAATAACCTTTCAAGTTCAATTTTTTATTAAAACTGTTTATGAGCGTAGTAATATCAATGAAAAATTTTTGGCGATTTTCGGCAATATCTAAACTTTCAATTAATTCGGGCTTTTCATTTTCTTGTGTAAAAAAATGAATATAATAATGAATCGGTTGTATAAATTCATTCCAAAAGACTAAAAATTCATTTGGCTTATTTAAAATTTCTGTAATCGAAAAAGATTTTATAGGAATTTTTGAAATGTAAAAACGCCATTCAAAGCCATCGGTTAAAATACCTGTTTTTTTGTCCCAAACCAATTGATATTCAAACAACTGTTTTTCTCCAATTTCAATATTTTCAAATCGTTCTACTTCAATCGGTATAACTATCTCATTGGTAATGAAGACAACAATATCGGCTCGTTTGTTTTTTTTAGTCGGTTCTTCTAAGTATTCATTTAGTCGGGATTCGTCGGCAGTTGCAAGTTTACCTTCATTTAAATTAAAAAGTTGCGGGCATTGCAACACTTTTTTTACAAAAAATTGCACACCGCTTCCTATCTCTTTCTTTTTATAAGCTTCCTTTTCGCTTTGCCAAAGTTGCTGTAATTCAGTTATATTCATTGTTTTAATTTTTGTGCAATTTAATGATATTTATCTTCCAAACAAAAAGTTTTTCAATTCATTTGTTTTTTTGTTTGTGGCTAATATTATTTAGTGTTTGAAAGAAAACTCATAAATAACTTTATTTCAATTTAGTATATCAATATTTTGATTAGAATGTTTTGAAAAAACGCTGTGAAACTCTGTGCCTTCTCTGTGAAACTCTGTGTTATATTTTTTTTCATTACTCAGAGAAGGCAAAGAGTTTCACAGAGAGCCACAGAGTAATTCATTCAGCAAAACAAACATAAATAATTAATTTATTGATAATTACAAGTTTTCTTTCAAACACTATTTATACTGCAAACCGTAACTTTGCCCAGTTTTAAACTGGTCTGTTTATTTTGCAGGGAAAATGAATTTTTCTTTTCCCGCATGTTTTATGAATTTTAAAATAAGGGAATAAGGTTTTATTTTTGTTTTGTTAAAATTTTTACTAAGCGAATAAGGTTGGTTTTCAAAACCTTATTCACTTAGTAACAAGCAAATAAACTTCGCAGCAAAACCTTATTCCCTTATTTTTTTTGAGAAAAATAGAGAGATGTTTTTTAATTTTTTTTTACAAAATAAACACACCCGTTTTAAACTTTACCAAAGTTTTAATTACAAAGCACTTACATAAAAATAAAAGCTCAAATTATAACCGCTTAAAGTAAACATTTACATTCCAAAATAAACAATTATAGACTACAAATATAAAAAACAATTTTCAAAAAAAAATTAAAATCAAAAAAAATCCGCGTTCCAATTAAAAAATATCACTCTTTTTCAATCTCAATAGGTAAAAACAAGCAAAAAACCCTCAAAACCACCAAAAAACTGCCAATTTTTACCTAAAAACCCACCTTACCACACAAAAAAACCCACTTCACTGTTGAACTTTGGTTAAAACAGAAGCTTTTTAATTTATCAACAACAATATCCATTTTTTTGAAAAAAATAATTAATTTTGCGCAATTAAATTTTCTTTTTCATTCACTCAAAAAAACAAATGATACAGACAACTCAAACACCCGAAAAAAAAGAAATACGAAGTTTAAATTTGCAAGAAATAGCCGATTTTTTACAACAACACGGCGAAAAAGCCTTTCGCGCAAAGCAAATTTACGAATGGATTTGGAAAAAAACCGTAACGGACTTTAATCTTATGACCAACCTTTCGGTAAAAGTTCGCGACTTGCTCTCGGAATATTTTGTTTTTCAAACTCTTACACCTATCACCAGCCAAAGAAGCACAGACGGAACCATTAAAACCGCTTTTCGCCTTCACGATGGACATATCATTGAAAGTGTGCTAATTCCATCGCGCAGTCGCACAACCGTTTGCGTTTCATCACAAGTAGGCTGCAATTTGGCATGTGCCTTTTGCGCTACCGGAAAACTTAAAATGCAACGTAACCTTACGGCTGCCGAAATCTTCGACCAAGTAGCATGGGTAAACAAACAATCCTTCGCCGAATACGGTCATAAACTCACCAATATTGTTTACATGGGCATGGGCGAACCCCTTTTAAATTACGATAACGTGCTTCAATCGATACATTATATAACTTCAGACGAAGGTTTGGGCATGTCGCCACAGCGAATTACCGTTTCTACCTCCGGAATTGCCAAGCAAATAATGAAACTTGCCGACGACGACATCAAATTCGAGCTGGCTATCTCCTTACACACCGCCATAAACAACGTTCGCTCGGAATTAATGCCTATAAATAAAACTCAAAATTTGGGTTTACTTTCTGAAGCCATTACTTATTTTCATAAAAAAACAGGTAAAAGGATAACTTACGAATACCTCATGCTTCGCGGGGTGAACGACGGACTTGCTGATGCCAAAAAGTTAGCGAAATTTAGCAAAATAGCCCCTTGCAAAGTCAATTTGATTGAATTTAACGACACCGACAGTCAATTTAAAGCTTCAGATGTAGAAATTATGCAAAAATTTGCCGATTTTCTCGAAACAAAAAACATGATAGTAAACATTCGCCGAAGCAAAGGCAAAGACATTGACGCCGCTTGCGGGCAGCTTGCCAATAAAAATCTCGATACCAAAGAATAACAAACCGAAAATCTGAAAATCAAATTTAACCAATTAATAGTCAAATCATTAATTAATTAATTATCAACAGATTAATACGAAAATTCACCCTTTTTAGAAAGAATAATTATTCATAAAAATTAAATAAAAAAATTAATCAACGTTAAAACACAAAAAATCAACCATTTTCAAATTATAGACAACAATTGAATATAAATTTTAATAGCATCATCAATTTCATTTTCAAAAATAAATTCGTCGGCAGTGTGCGAACGCGCTGAGTTTCCGGGTCCCATTTTCAAAGACGGACAAGACAAATGGGTTTGGTCAGATAACGTAGGCGAACCAAACGTTTTTATACCTAAACCAATCACTTTTTGCACAATTTCATGTTCTTTTTCAATAAAAGATGAATTTAAGTACAGCGAACGGGGCATTAATTCCGATTTCATTTGTTTTTGCAAAATTTCAAGTACCTCATGGTTTGTATATTTCTCATTTACACGCACATCGAGTACAAAACGACAAACATCAGGAATAATATTGTGCTGCGTTCCGGCTGAAATTTGTGTTACCGTAACTTTGACTTCGCCCAAGCAGTCCGATTTTTGCTCAAAAGTAAAATTATTTATAAATTGAATGTCGTTGAAGGCATTTAAAATGGCATTTTCACCTTCGTTTCGTGCAGCATGACCGGCTTTTCCGCGTGCCGTTCCATCAATAACCAACAATCCGCGCTCGGCAATGGCTGCCTGCATTTGAGTTGGTTCGCCTACAATGGCAAAATCGAAATTGCCAAGTTCGGAAAGTATGCTCCGAATGCCGTTTTCTCCCGAAATCTCTTCTTCGGCTGTAGCCGAAAAAATTAAATTGTATGCCGAAGTATTATTTTTTTGAAAATATAAAAAAACCATTAAAAGCGACACTAAAGCTCCACCGGCATCGTTGCTTCCCAAACCGTAGAGTTTATTGTCTTGAATTTCAGCAACAAATGGGTCTTTTGTCCAACCCGAAACCGGTTTTACGGTGTCGTGATGTGAATTAAGTAAAACGGTTTTTCTATTTGCTTGTTTTTTTCCAAAAACCCAAATATTATTTTGTTTTCTATTTACTTGGCAACCTTCTTTTTTAAGAAAAAATTCTAATAAATCGGCTGTTTTCGCTTCATTTCGGCTTATCGAAGGCGTTTGAATGAGCTGTTTTAAAAGATTTATTGCTGTTGTTTTCAATGAATGTAAATAATGAATTGTTCGTAATTTATTTCATAATTCGTTTTGAAAAAAAATCGTAATTGACTTTATTTCAATTCAATGTATTCATATTTTGATTATCGCAAAATTTCGTAAGTTTTCTTACAAAAAAAACCGATTCTTTTTTTAAGGAATCGGTTTTTTTTATTTATAAACGAAGTTTACGAAACTTAAGGTTGCATCTCAAAAGCTTGAATTTTCAAGTAGTTTACTTCTCTATCGGTTAAGAAACGCCATTTACCTCTTCCCAATCCTTTTTTGGTTAAACCGGCAAAATAAACGCGGTCTAATTTTTTAACTTTATAGCCCATATATTGGAAAATTCGGCGAATGATACGATTTTTACCGGAGTGAATTTCGATTCCAACTTTTGTTTTATCGTCGGGTTCGGGAAATCCGATTTCGTCGGCAAAACTTATTCCATCTTCTAATTCTACGCCTTTAGCTATCGATTCCATATCTTCAATGGAAAGTTCTTTATCTAAATGAACGTGGTAAATTTTCTTTTTCTTGAATTTGGGTTGCGTCAAACGGGTTGTTAATTCGCCATCGTTTGTTAAAAGAAGTACACCCGTTGAAGCTTTGTCGAGGCGTCCTACCGGATAAATTCGTTCTTTGCAACAGTGTCTTAACAAGTCCATTACCGTTTTTTTAGCGTTCGGGTCGTCGAGAGTAGTTACCAAACCTTTGGGTTTGTTTAGTAAAATATAAACTTTGCGCTCGGTAATAATTGTTCTTTCGTTTACTTTTACATCATCGTAAATATTTACTTTTACACCCAATTCGTTAATTACTTGAGCATTAACGGTTACTGCGCCCGATGTAATAAATTGGTCTGCTTCTCTTCTCGAACACAAACCGGAATTGGAAATGAATTTATTCAAACGCATTAAGCCGTCTTCAGGCAATTGACCATCGTAGGTTTTATACATTTTGGGCTTCGATGGCTTTCTTTTCTGATTGAATTTTTTGTTGTTGAAGCTGCGATTGTTTGAAAAACGATTATTGGAACTACTTCTGTTTCGGTCGTTGCTTCCATAACTTCTTCTGTTGTCGTAACCTCCGGTACGGTTGTCATAACCTCCGGTACGATTGTCATAACCTCCGGTACGATTGTCGCGAGTGCGGTTGTCGCGAGTATCACGGTTGTCGCGTGAATCGCGGTTGTCGCGTGTATCACGATTGTCGCGGTTAAAACTTCTTCCTCCATCTACACCATCTCGGTTGTAGGGTCTGTTTCCGTAGTAATCGTCGCGATTGTTGTAGCGATTGCGGTTGTTATAGTTGTCATCTCTATTTCCGTAACGCTCTCTGTTATAATACCCTGAGCCACCTTCGCGGTTGTCGCGTGGTTCGCGTGTATCACGTGTGTCGCGGTTGTTGTATCGGTCGCGTGTATCACGTGAGTCGCGAGTATTGAAACGGTCGCGAGTATCACGTGTGTCGCGAGTATCACGTGTGTCGCGAGTATCGCGCGAGTCGCGGTTGTTGTAACGGTCTCGATTGTCATAGCGTTCACGCGAAAAATTATCGGGACGATTATAGCTTCTATTGAATCCATTGTCGTCTTTTTTCTCGTAAGGTCTTGGTTTATCGTAAGGCCGTTCGTTGTCGTACTTTTTTTCCGAGTCATAAGGTTTATCAGAGTTAAAGTTTCTATCGTTGTTGAAACTTCGTTCTCTGTTAAAACTTCTGTTATCCTCGCGGTCTCCGTAATAGGGCTTTTCGTAGCTGTTATCCGAAGGATAAGACCTTTCGCGATTATAACCATCTTCGGGAGTGATACGTTTTCTAAAAGTCCGCTTGCGTCTTAGTCTTTCAGTATTATCACCGTCATTTCTGTTTAAATCGTCGGTTTGATTTGAATCAAACCTTTCATCTGAGTTTTTAATATTATCTTCCATTGAAATCTTAGGTTTTCTCGATTTTTCACAAAATCCTTTAATTAATAATTCGGGCGCAAAATTAATCAATTTTTGAAATAATCATTACAAACATATCTATTTTTTTATTTTTTTATGAATTTGATTTTTTTTTTTGATTTACTTAAATGTTCTTTTTTTATTAAAATCTTATTTTTCAATGTTTTAAACTTCTTTTGTTACATAATAATATTAAAAAAAATAAGATGAAATAATTCCTTAAAAAAATAAAATTCAATAAAAATGTAAACAATAAAATAAAAAAATAGAAAAAATGTTCTTTTTATTATTTAAAAAATGATAAAATAAAGCTTTTTTTTGTAAAATGTTTCTTTTTTTGTTAAAAAAAATAATTTGTTATACTTTTAATTAATTCTTTGAGATAAAAATAGTTACTTTTAGTTTATCGAAAATCTTTAAGTGATTGTCTATTTATTTTTTTCTAATTTTGAAATTGAAAAATGAACAAATTTCAGAACAAAAATTAAGCAATATAAATTTACTATCTCACAGTGATTGTATTAGATAATAGCATTTTTTAGATTTTCTTAAAATAAAATTATTCTACTGTTAATCAATAGTTTGTTAAATATTTGCACAATTCATTAAAAATCAACAAAACGATATTCAAAAACTATATTTTGTTAATTTGTTGAATTTGAGTTTATTCGTAGCAAAAAAATAACGAATTTTTGGTTAATGAAATATCTAAAAAAAAACAAACAATAGAATAATATTTTTCTTATAGGAAACTCCTAAAAACTTCGTTTTAGCAGTTTAAAATTTGTATGTAAAAAAATGTGAAGCCGAAAGTAAACTCGGATTTACAAATTTTCTAAGACTATTAAAACCTTTTCTTAGGAGTTTCTATAAGTAAAAAAGAAAAAAATAAAGTAAAATATTCAAATTCTGGCTTATTTCTGTTGAATTTGAATAAACAAACCGATAGTTATCTTGCTCGGATTAATCAACAGTTTTAGCACAAAACCAATATTTTTTTATTGCTAATGGCGTCAATTATTTAGCAAAAGTTATAATTTCGCTGCCAAACTCATTGAGCAATAGCGATAAAGAATTTAGCGAGCCTTCTAATTCGTTTTTATCCAAATTTTCAACTTCAAGAGTGTCTCTAAAACTTACTATTTCGCCGGCGTCGTCGAGAATAAAAGCACCGTGAATAATGTCTCTGTTTTTTTGCAATAATTTTTTAAATACATCAGGATTGTCGCCTTTTACTTTAAAAAGCATTTGCTCCATTAAAAGGATAGGCTCATCAATATCAATTACCATGTTTTTTATAAAAGCTTCTTCTTTTTCAATTAAGAAAAATTTGTTTTCTTCGTCTTCCTTCATTATCGAAAACTCCAATTCTAAAAGGAAATTCTTTACTTTTTCAAAATTTTTACACATACCTTAGCTGTTTTTATAAATGTTATGAATTTAATTTATCTGTTATTTTTATATTTTGTTTTCTCAAAAAAAAATGAAAGTACACTGTATTATTCATAAAAGTCTGTTTTTATGTTACATTGTTGTAAAAAAGTTTGAACCTTTTTCTGTAATTTTTGAAAGCCAAATATACTATTTTTTTTTTATAAAATATAAATTTTATTTTATTTTTTTTTGAAAAAAAAAATTCTCTTGTATTTTTTGAAAAAATACACTTCTTTTTTGAATTTCTTCTGTACCAAGTTTATATGTGTAAAAATTTGAATATTAGAATAATAAATATTTAATTAACCGTATATTTTACAAAAAAAAATTTAAAACAAAATTTTTAAAATTTTCTTTATAAAAAGAAAAATTATTCATTTTATTCAAGAAAAAAACAAGCTTTCAGTAAAAAAAAATCGTAAATTTCATTTTTTTTCAAAAAAACGTACTTTTAAAAATTTAGAAATTAAAAGTTTTGTAAAAAAAAACAAAATTATAATGATTTAAGTAACCAATTTGAATAAATTTATTTTATTTTGCAAAAAAATTTAGTCAATACGAAGGGTTCGTTGAAGGCTTGTTTGGAAACGAAATATTCTTTTCAGCAAAAACATTTAACAAAACCACAAACCGCTTAGCCTGATGATAAAAAAATATAAATTAATTTCAAATATTTAATTAATTTTTATTGATTTATAAAAAAAGATTTTGAACAAAAAAACTCAAAAAAACAGTGTAAAATATGACTTACGAAGCAATAATGAAGTCGCTGGAAAATAAAGAATGGAATTCGATTTATTTTTTAATGGGCGACGAAGGCTATTTTATCGATAAAATTACAAATTTTATAGCTCAAAATGTTTTAACAGAAGCCGAAAAGTCTTTTAATCAGACCATTGTATATGGAAAAGATACAACCACAGCCGATGTAATAATGATGGCAAAACGTTTTCCAATGATGTCTAAAAATCAAGTAATTATAGTTAAAGAAGCTCAAAATCTAAAAAAAATAGAAGATTTGATTTATTATGCCGAAAAACCACTTACATCGACTATTTTAGTTATAAATTATAAATACAAAACACTCGATAAAAGAACAAAAGCTTATAAATTATTAGACAGCCATTACATTTTGTTTGAATCGAAAAAACTCTACGATAATAAAGTACCCGACTGGATTAAACAATATTTAAAGGATAAAAATTTTACTATCGGACCTCACGAATCGCAGCTTTTAACCGACAATTTGGGCAATGAACTTTCAAAAATAAGCAATGAATTGGATAAAATTCTTATTTCAAAGAAAACAGGCGATAATAAAATAACGCTCGAAGATATTGAGCTAAACATCGGAATTAGCAAAGATTTCAATACTTTTGAGCTAAATAAAGCTATGGGACAAAAAAACTTTTTTAAAGCCAATCAAATCATTGATTATTTTGGCAAAAATCAAAAAGAACACCCCATTGTTTTAACTATTTCGGCATTATTTCAATTTTTTAGCAAAGTGTTGCTCTATTATTTTGTTCCAAACAAAAACGATAAGTCTGAAGTAGCAAAAATCTTAGGCGTAAGTCCTTATTTTTTAGACGATTACGTTTCGGCTTCGCAAAAGTACAACAAAGCGAAAGTAGTTAAAATAATTTCCATTTTGCGCGAATTTGATGCTCGTTCAAAAGGGGTAGAAAATCAATCGGCATCGCCTGCTGATTTACTTAAAGAAATGATTTTCAAAATATTGCATTAATGTATTATAAGCTTTCATAATTCGGAATTTCGCTTAAATGTTTGTACTGGTTGCTTTGCGGTTGTCGTTCAAAGATTTGCGTTGAAACACCATTTGTTATAATTAAATATTGCGCTTGCAGTTTTAAATTATAATTGGCTGCTTGCTCAAACGTTTGATTGGTCAATTTTACATGCTCAGCTTTACACTCCACAACTATTTGAGGATTAAGCTCTTTATCAAAAATAACTATATCGCTTCTTTTTTCGTTTTTATTAACTTTTAAATAATATTCCACAGCCATTCTGCCTTTTGGAAAATTCTTTTTTTCAATCAAAAAATGAATAAAATTTTGCCTAACCCATTCTTCGGGTTGCAAAACAACATATTTTTTTCGTAAAACATCGAAAATATAAGGAACATCTTGTATATTTTTGATTTTTATTTTCGACATATTTTTAATAATGAAATATTATTTAACAGTTTTTTTTATCGACTAAATAATATAATTTTGTATTTTTTAAAGAATAAAAATAATTTTATAAAAATAGTCATTTTTTAATAGAATCAATCTATTTTGTTTTACAAATAACAAATATTAAAAAAAAATAAGATGTAAAACTTATTTTATACATTGATTTTCAATTAATTAAATGAAACTAATATTTTTTATAGAAAAAAAATAAAAAAATTTTTGTGTATTGAAAAAAAAATGTACTTTTGCCGCTCAAATTGCAATTTTGAAATTAAATAAAGACAATTAAAAAATGAAAAAAGGAATACATCCTAAGAATTACAGATTTGTTGTATTTAAAGATATGTCAAACGGACATCAATTTATAACAAGGTCGGCAGCTAATACAAGAGATACTATCGAGGTTGATGGAAAAGAATATCCGCTTGTAAAATTAGAAATTTCAGATACTTCGCATCCATTTTATACCGGAAAAGTGAAGTATGTTGATACCGCCGGACGTATTGATAAATTCAAAAACAAATACAAAAAACATTTCGATAAAAAAGCTTAATTTATTGAAAATGTTAAAGTTATAAAGCCTCAAATTTTTTTGGGGCTTTTTTTATTTGAGTTCAATCTAAAAAAAGTAATTTTATTGAATTTTAACGCTTCTAATTTTAATTAACTAATTGATAGTAAAATTATTAAATTAATATTGCTTAGCAAAAAACAAACCCAATGCACTTTTTTTTAATTTTTTTACTTTTGAAAAATGCAATAATTAAATAAAATAAAGTTATGAAAAATTATATTTTATTCGATGATTTTTCGCGTATTAGCCTTTTGCCTTTAACTTTTACACGCCCTATTGCCGATTTGCGAATTGGTATTTTACGGATAGTTGAAAAATGGGAAAAGTACTTAAAATCAGATTGTTCGTATAAAACGGAAGATTATCTGCAAGAAAAATTTCCGATGGTTTTCGGCATCGAAAATGTTTTTATTAACGGTTCACTTTTGCCTGATAATGAATTGGTTAATCAAATTTTGACTTTGAAAATCGGTGAAGCTTTGGTTAAAGAAAATGTACTTTTGGCTGTAAATTTAGATATTGAACATTCGAAAATATTCAATTTTAGCCACTTTTCTAATTTTAAATTGCAATTTTATGAAAAAGAAATTTTTAAAATTGAAAATACTTATGATATTTTCATGCAAAATGAAAAAGCTTTAAGCCTTGATTTTGAATTGATTACTAAAGATAGAACTTCAGCAGCCATAAGTGAAACCAACCGACTGATAAATCCCGAAAATATTTTTGTAGAACAGGGTGTAGAAATGGAATATGCTATGCTAAATGCCTCAAAAGGATACATTTACATAGGAAAAAATACTCTGGTAATGGAAGGCTCGCTTATTAGAGCGCCTTTTGCTCTTTGTGAGCATTCGGTGGTTAAAATGGGTGCTAAAATTTACGGAGCTACCACCGTGGGACCGTTTTGTACCGTTGGAGGTGAGCTAAATAATTGTGTATTATGGGGTTACTCAAACAAAGGACACGAAGGATTTTTAGGCAATTCGGTTTTGGGGCAGTGGTGCAATTTGGGTGCAGATACGAACAATTCAAATTTGAAAAATACTTATGAATGGGTTCGTTTGTGGAATTATAAAACCGAAAATTTTGCTAAAACCGGACTTCAATTTTGCGGTTTAATTATGGGCGACCACTCTAAAAGCGGCATCAACAGCATGTTCAACACCGGAACAGTAGTGGGCGTGGCTGCAAATATTCACGGCACCGAATTTCCACGAAATTTTATCCCTTCCTTTGCCGATGGCGGTTATAAAGGTTTTAAAATCAATAGTTTAAAAACAGTTTTTGAGGTTGCGCAAAGGGTTATGGCACGTAGAAATATTATTTTTGACCAAGCGGAAAAAAATATTTTAACGAAAGTTTTTGAGTGCACAAAAAAATATCGGAATTTTTAATATTAGCAGTTTTTTTTATTGATATTGCGAAATCAAATTTTCTTTATTGTAAAAATCAAAAAAACAGCAAATTATTGCATCAATCTGTTAATATACTAAAGCGAGTTTGGTATTACGAATTAGGTAAAAATATTAATTTTTAACCCAATATCTAATTCCTAAAACCGAAAACAATTTAGTATAAACAGTTTATTGATAATTCATTTGTACACATTTTCGGTCATGGCTCAAATCCGTTGATAAACGTGTTAGGTTTGCAAAACCTAACACGTTTGTATAACACGTTTGTAAACGAAAATCAACAGATTTAAGCCATTACCACATTTTCAACCAACAGATAGATTGATTTTTAGAATTTTAAGTATAAAAAAAGGTTTGTATTCTTTTTTTTAAAAATGGCATAGCAATTGCCTAAATAGAGTTTAATGTTTTAAATTAAAAAAAACTGACAATTTGTCAAAATCAAAATCAAAAGAAATCAAAAACAACAAATTACAAAAATAATGTCTGAAGAAACAAAACATCCGCGAGTAATTTTTACAAAAATGATTGATAGTGAAAAAAATATTCCCACAATTGATTTTGATAACGATAATGAAAATAAGCAAATTGAAACTCCAACCGAGTTGCCCATTTTGCCTTTGAAAAATACCGTTCTATTTCCGGGAGTTTTGTTGCCAATAGCTGTAAGCCGTTCTAAATCAATAAAATTGATTCAAGATGCTTACGAAGGCAATAAAATAATAGGTACGGTTTCGCAAAACGACCTTACAGTAAATGACCCTACCGAAAACGATATTTACCTAACAGGTACTATTGCTCATATCTTGCGAATTTTAAGAATGCCCGATAACACCATAACAGTTGTTATTCAAGGACTTAAACGTTTCGACATTACCGAGTTTTTATCGCACGAACCGTATTTTAAAGCCAAAATATCTATTAGAAAAGATATTGAAGCCAATGAAAAAGATGAGAAGTATAAAGCTCTAATTGAAACTATTAGAGAAAGTACGCTTTCCATTTTGCAACTTTCATATAATGTGCCTCCCGATATAGCTTTTGCTGTGAAAAATATTGATAATAAGAAGTTTCTAATAAATTTTATCAGTTCAAACACTGAGATAGAAATACTTGAAAAACAAAAAATTCTTGAAAAAGATAGCATTTGGGCAAGAGCCGAATTTTTATTGCAATGCCTTTCGATGGAAATGAAAAAATTGCAGGTAAAAGACGATATTCAAACCCGCGTTAATACCGAATTAAATAAGCAACAAAGAGATTATTTTTTGCATCAACAGTTAAAAACAATTAAAGCCGAACTGGGTGATAATAAATCAAATAAAGAAATCGAAGAATTAAAAAAACGGGCAATTAAGAAAAAATGGAGCAAAGAAGTTGCCGATACTTTTGAAAAAGAAATTGAGCGTTTGGAGCGTTTGCACACGGCTTCGCCCGATTATTCCAATCAACTCAACTATTTACAGACCCTTCTCGAATTGCCTTGGAATATTTATTCTAAAGATAATTTTGATTTGAAACGCGCTGAAAAAATTTTAGACAGCGACCATTACGGCTTGGATAAAGTTAAAGACCGTATTTTAGAGCATTTAGCGGTTTTAAAGCTCAAAGGCGATATGAAATCGCCCATTATTTGTTTGTTAGGACCTCCCGGTGTTGGAAAAACTTCGTTGGGAAAATCCATAGCCAAAGCCTTAAATAGAAAATATGTCAGAATGTCATTAGGCGGCTTGCACGATGAGTCCGAAATTCGGGGACACCGCAAAACCTACATTGGTGCTATGCCCGGACGAATTATCCAAAGTTTGAAAAAAGTTAAAACTTCAAATCCGGTTTTTATTTTCGACGAGATTGATAAAATAGGAAATGATTTTAGAGGCGACCCCTCACATGCCTTGCTCGAAGTGCTTGACCCTGAACAAAATAATACTTTTTACGATAACTATCTGGAGTTGGAATACGACCTTTCGCGGGTAATGTTTGTGGCAACTGCCAATTCGCTTTCGCCCATAAATCCGGCACTTCGCGACCGAATGGAAATTATAAACATCAGTGGTTACATTCAAGAAGAAAAAGTTGAAATTGCTAAACGACATTTAATTTCAAAACAACTTGAAAATCATGGTGTTAAAAATAATCAATTGACTTTTTCCGATGACGTTATCGAAAACATTATTGATAATTATACTCGCGAATCGGGTGTGCGCCAATTAGATAAAAAAATAGCTAAAGTTGTTCGCAACATTGCAAAAAAAATTGGCTTTGAACAAGAGTATTCTCCCAATCTTCAAATTTCCGATTTAATCGAAATTCTTGGTCAAAAAGAATTTATTAAAGGAAAATACGAAGGCAACAAATACGCCGGAGTTGTAACCGGTCTGGCTTGGACAGCCGCCGGAGGTGATATTTTGCTTATCGAATCGAGCTTGAGCCGAGGCAACGGCAAACTTACTCTTACCGGAAATTTAGGCGAAGTGATGAAAGAATCGGCTATGATTTCGTTGGAATATGTAAAAGCGCATTCCGATAAATTGGGCATAGACGACTCTATCTTTAAAAATTGGAATTTACACATTCACGTTCCCGAAGGTGCTATTCCGAAAGACGGACCTTCGGCTGGAATTACAATGACAACTTCCATTGTTTCAGCTTTTTCGCAGCGTAAAATCATGCCCAATTTGGCAATGACCGGCGAAATGACATTGCGCGGAAGGGTGCTACCGGTAGGCGGAATTAAAGAAAAAATTTTGGCTGCCAAACGTGCCGGAATTACCGATATTATTTTGTGCAAAGACAATGAAAAAGATGTTATTCAAATAAAAGAAATCTATTTAAAGGGACTAAAATTTCACTTTGTTGAAGATATAATGGAAGTGATTGAATTGGCTCTGCTCGATGAGCAAGTTGATAATCCTAAAAATTTAATCATTAATCAGTCCGGTTCACAACAAGAAAATCAATGATTTTTAAATTCAAAATATACTGCAAACGGCTACTTTGGCAAAGTTTTAATTACAAGGCACTTACATAAAAACAAAAGCTCAAATTATAACCGTTTAAAGTATAGTTAAAAATGCTAAACAATTACAAAATTTAGTAAAAAAACACGACCGTTTAATCTTTTGCAAATTTAGGGTCATCGATTTTTACAAATCCGTCAGATTTTAACGATTGAGCTAAATCAAAGTCATTTCCAGATTTTTGTCGTTTTTGAAAAGCTTTTTTTAATGATTTCTCAGCATTTTCAAATGCTTTTTGCTCACTTAATTCAATTCCCATGATATTTGTTAAAATATAATCAAATGTTTCATTTTTATTCTTGTCGATTTTATAACAAGCAAGCGCAGGTAAAAATCCTGCTGGGGTTTTATAACTTCCGGGTTCAAATCTAAACATTTATTTGTATTTATTTAATTGTTAATGTGTTACTTCTTTTTTTTAAAAAAATGTACCACTTTATTTTGCGCTCCCATTTTTAAACTGCTTTTAGCAAATTTTCGCTCACATTGCGCCATGCACATCTGAAATACAGTGATTTATGTAAAACTGACAAATGGTTACACTTCCTTTTTTTTGCAAAAATATACTTTTTAGATTCATTATCATAGCTTTTTCATCTTTTTTTTCGCCTTTCGGCAAAAAAATTAAAAAAAACAAATGACCACTCGCAGTTTTTTTTCAAGAATTTAACCCTTCAAACCCTCAAAATTTTACTTATGTAGAAAAGAACATTTGTTAAATTTTTATTAAATCCTTTTTTTTATGAAAATGAATTTTCTTTTTTATTATTTTTGCAAAAAAATAAATGAAAAAATTTTTTTTTTGAAAAAAGAAATAAAAAATTTCATATAAAAAAATAAATTACTAAAATACATAAAACAATGCAAATAGCAAGAATTCAAGCCAGAGAACTATTAGATTCGCGCGGCAATCCTACCGTAGAAGTAGATGTAATAACCACAAATGGCGTTTTAGGACGTGCAATTGTTCCATCGGGAGCATCAACGGGAATTTATGAAGCAGTAGAATTACGCGATGGCGATAAAAGCCGTTATTTAGGCAAAGGCGTTTTAACTGCCGTAAACAACGTAAACACTGTAATAAACGAAGAACTGAACGGCTTTGATGTAACCAACCAAATAGCCATTGACAAAGCACTTATTGAACTCGACGGCACTGAAAACAAAGGCAAATTGGGTGCAAATGCCATGTTGGGAGTTTCCATAGCTTGCGCAAAAGCCGCAGCCATCGAAACCGGACAGCCACTTTTCAGATACATTGGCGGTGTAAACGCTTCCACTTTGCCCGTTCCTATGATGAACATTTTGAACGGCGGACAACATGCCGACAACAAAATTGACGTTCAAGAATTTATGGTAATGCCCGTAGGAGCAGCCAATTTTAGAGAAGCCATCAGAATGGGAGCAGAAATTTTCCATACATTAAAATCGGTTTTAAAATCCAAAGGTCATGCCACAAACGTTGGAGACGAAGGCGGTTTTGCCCCCAATTTGAACTCAAACGAAGAAGCCATCGAAATCATTTTGGAAAGCATCGAAAAAGCCGGATACAAACCCGGAGTTGATGTATTTATTGCTCTCGACGCTGCTGCATCGGAATTTTACAAAGACGGAATTTACCACATGGAATCGACCGGAAAAGATTATACCACCGATGAATTGGTAGAATACTGGAAAACTTGGGTTGAAAAATACCCCATTATTTCGCTCGAAGACCCTTTTGACCAAGACGACTGGGCTGGCTGGCAAAAATTAACTGCTGCCGTAGGTCATAAAGCTCAAATAGTAGGAGACGACCTTTTTGTAACCAACGTAAAACGTTTAAAAGAAGGTATCGAAAAGAAAGCTGCCAACAGCATTCTTATCAAATTAAATCAAATTGGTACTTTAACCGAAACCATTGAAGCCGTAAAATTAGCAACCGAAAACGGCATGACTGCCATTATCAGCCACCGTTCGGGCGAATCGGAAGATGTTACAATTGCCGATTTAGTTGTAGCTTTAAATACCGGACAAATTAAAACCGGCTCGGCTTCGCGTACCGACCGTATCGCTAAATACAATCAACTTTTCCGCATCGAAGAAATGTTAGACATTCAAGCCAAATATTTAGGAAAAGGTTTGAAATACGTAAAATAATTCGTATCAAACTATTTTTATACTGCAAACGGTTTATTATTTAACTTTTCCAAAGTTCTAAAACTTT
>DYNA01000177.1 GCA_020721325.1 Paludibacter propionicigenes | reverse complement strand
TGACCGGCTTGTCCGGTCTGACCGAGTCTAATGCTTAACTAAACGACATTGAATTTTAATTGTAAAAAAAAAATATGTTTAAATATTTCTTTATCACAAATTTATAGATTTATGCTAAACACTATTTAGCGAGCGTCAGATTCTGAAATATTGTCTAAAATAGTTTGAGCTAAAGCACTTGGCGTTTGGAGCGATGAGAGTTGAAACCAGTTTTGATTTTTAAAAATAGCCCAATTTGCTTTCACTTTTTGCTGAAAATGAACAAAATTTTGTTCATTAGGCGCATTGATACCGCATTCGTAAGCAGAAAAATTCTTTTTCCGTTTTGCCGATTCGGTCAAATCCAATTCCAAATCAAAAACAAAATCGGGTTGCGGAAAAGAAAGAATAAGACTTTGTATCAGTTCGTTATCAGCACCTAAAGTTAATTCGGTAGCAAAATATTTATAAAAGTAGCTATCGAATAAAATCGCTGTTTTGTTAGACGCGAAAGCTTTATCAATAGAAAATTTCAAAGCATGAGCAAGAAAAAGCAATCGCGAATCGGGAGTTAAAGCGCACAAAAAACGATCTATTTGAGCTTTCGATTGGAAAGGTAAAAAAGTTTCTTTGTTTTTTAACAAATCCCAGATATTAGCCACATAAACATTTTCTATTTGAGAAGCCAAAAGATTAATTAAAGTGGTTTTTCCGGAGCCGTCCATTCCGGTAATGCAAATAAGTTTTTTTGTATTAAAATTGAGCATAAAAAAAAAAAAAACGATTAATTATCTTTCGATTTTATTAATTCTGAAAAAATAGGCAATTGAATTTTTTCGTCGTTCAATTTTGGCAACAATTTTGGCGACAGTTCGGCTTTTCCCGCCCATAATTTAGAAATAATTAAACCGGCAAAAATATGCCAAATTCCCCACCAAGCAACAATAAAGGCTATCCCTCCATATCCTTGCGGAAAAATTTGATGACTAAAAATTAAAACCAAAGCTATACTTGAATTTTGAATGCCCACTTCAATACTAATGGTTCGCCTGTCTTTGCGCGAAGTACGCATAATGCGAGCTGCCAACCAACCCAATCCGAATGCCATTAAATTATGTATTGCTACTATGGGCAAAATTATCCATAAATATTTATAAAAGTTCTCAAAATTAAAACTTAATGCTACTACAATGAAAAGAATAAATATAAAAATGGAAATAATTTTTAAGCTATTATTTATTTTTCGTGTAAAATTAGGAAAAACTTTTGCTACCCACATTCCCAACCAAATAGGAATGCCTAAAAGCAAAACAATGGTTTTGAATACATCTAAAGCCGAAATTTCGATGGGGTGAGCCAGCGGCACCGAATCCATGTACAAACCCGCCCAAAAAGTAAAATTAAGTGGAGTCATCAATATAGAAAAAAGGTCGGAAATGGTCGTTAAGCTGACCGATAAAGCCACATTGCCCTTTGCCAGAGATGTGAAAAAATTGGAGATATTGCCTCCCGGACACGATGCTACCAACAACATTCCCAGAGAGATAGACACTGGAAAGCCTACTGAAATGACCAAAAGAAATGTGAGTGCCGGAAGTAAAAAAAATTGAGTTACAAAACCGGTCAGAATAGATTTGGGTTGAATTAAAACGCGTGTAAAATCCTTGGTTTTGATGCCTAAAGCTATTCCAAACATAATAAATCCGATAGCTATATTCATAAAAGTAATGCCCAATTCATTGAAATTTAAACTCAATTGGTCGATTACTTGTATTTGTTGTAAAAAAATTTCAAATAGATTCATTTCGAGATAACACAGATGTTGAATAAAAATTATTGGCAAAAATATAAATTTTAAACAAAAATAGTATTTTTTTCAATTTCGTTTTTACAAATTTAAAAGATTTGGTTTATAAAAAAACTCGTTTAGATTTCTATTTGCTAAACGAGTTTTCTTTATTTTTTTAACCTTAAATCCTCAAGTCATCGTATCAAATTGAATTTTCGATACTGCAAACGGTAACTTTGCCAAAGTTTTAATTACAAAGCACTTACCATAAAAACAAAAGCTCAAATTATAACCGTTTAAAGTATATCGTTATACCTACTGCTGAGGTGAAAACTGAAAACCGAAAAATGAAGATGCCAAAAATAAGATTATTTTTTCTTTTTAGTAGCCGCTTCTTTTTCTTTTTGAATGGTAATGGATTTAAGCTCATGACCGTAAATATCTTCCAAAATAATGGCGTATTTTTCATAAATATTTCGGCGTTTGAGACTCATTTTAGCCGATAATTCGCCTGTTTCGGGCGACCATTCGTCGCAAACCATTCTAAAACGCTTAATTTTTTCAAATTCGCCCAAAGTATCATTTACTCTGTTCACTTCTTGCTGAAGTCGCTTAACAACCTCTTTATTTTTAACCAATTCTTCGTTGTCGCGATAATGGATTTGATTTTCGGCAGCCCACGAGTGTAGAAAATCGAAATTCGGTGTGAGCAAAGCACTTGCAAATTTTTCGTCCTGTCCCACCACCATGGCTTGTTCTATAAAAAAAGACTCTTTGAGCTTATTTTCAATGGCTTGTGGAGCTATGTATTTGCCGGCAGCCGTTTTAAACATTTCTTTTTTGCGGTCGGTGATTTTCAAAAATTTGCCATTCACAAATTCACCTATATCGCCCGTGTGAAACCAACCCTCTTGGTCAATAACTTCTTTTGTCAGTTCCGGTTCTTTGTAATAACCCAACATCAATTGAGGTCCTTTGGTCAAAATTTCGCCGTCTTCAGCTATTTTAACATCTACTTTTGGCATAACCGGACCTACCGTTCCTATCATTTTATTAGGCCAAGTATCGTGATTAATGGCTACCAAAGGCGAAGTTTCGGTCAATCCGTAACCTTCCTGAATAGGAATTTGAGCAGCCGAAAAAATACGCATCAAGCGCGGTTGAAGGGCAGCACCGCCACAGCCTATAAATTTGATATTTCCACCCAAAGCTTCGCGCCATTTGTTGAATATCAATTTATTAGCCAATGCCAATTGCTTTTCATACAACCAACCGTTTGCGCCATTAAATTCGTAACGCAAGCCCAAATTTACAGCCCAGTCAAAGAGTTGTTTTTTAATGCCTTTCAAATCTTTTCCTTTTTGCATGATTTTGTCGTAAACTTTTTCAAGCAAGCGAGGAACAGTGTCAAACCCTTGAGGCTGAACTTCTTTGAGGTCATTCACAATTGTACCCATATTTTGGGCATAATAAATTCCAACGCCTTTCGATTGCATTACATAATTCAATCCGCGTTCGTAAACATGGCACAATGGCAAGAAACTCAATGCTTTATCGGTATATTGCAAAGGCATAAATCCGGCACCGTTTAAGTTTGAAAGCAAATTGGCGTGCGAAAGCATTACCCCTTTAGAAACGCCCGTTGTACCCGAAGTGTAAATTAGCGATGCCAAATCATTGGGAGCTATCGAACTCTTTATTTTTTCAACTTTATCGGCATATTTGGCTTGATTTTCATTGCCCAAATCTATAATGCTCTGCCAAGTTTTTAAATCGTCATTAAAAGAATCGATTATAAAAACATGTTTAATATTTGATGAGTTTTGTAAAACTTCTGATACATTTTTATAAATCGATTTGTCCGAAATAACTATTCCTTTGGCTTCGGAATGTTTGAAAATATAGGCAAATTCTTCTTTCCCAAGCGTTGAATAAATTGGTACATGCACTACACCTATTTGTGCCATTCCCATGTCCATAATATTCCATTCCGGGCGATTGTTTGAGATGGTAAGTATTTTATCTTCTTTTTTAAAACCCAAAGCCAAAAGCCCATAACTAAATAAATGCGACAATTCGTAGTACTTTTGCGAGCTTATTTTTACCCATTCTTTATTTTTTTTTGAAGCTAAAGCATCTTCACGTGGGTATAATTCTTTAAAATTGGTTAAAATATCAAAAATTCTGCTTACTTCCATTTAATTTATATTTTATATGAATTAATAAATGCGTTATTTAAAAGCTCAAAAAAGCTATTTGTTTTCTTAATTTTTTCTTTAAAAAATGTTATCCTTTTCTTAAATAAAAGCTGAAATATTGTAAAATAGACATTTTATTTTTCGACCAAATGCAAAAAGGATTCCAATCGGTTTGTATTAAAACATATTAATTATCTAATTTTCAAATTATTAGTTTGATTTTTCAAAATGTCTTTTTTTCGACCGTTTTTTTTATGCAAATATATAGAATAATTCATAATACACAAATTTTAGATTTTTTTTTATCAAAAATAATGCACAAGGGCTGAAAAAATAATTGCAATCAAATAATTGAATCTGCATTGCCGCGAAATAAAAAAATAATGATACAGATGGCTTAAAGTCATCGTATCACTAACTTTGAGTAATTATTCCGAACCATTGATGCAGTTTTTTTTGGCAAAATAAATATTAACCGTTCATTGTTAAAAACATCTGCAACAAAAAAAAGCTTTTTTAGCAAAAAAATACTTTCAAAAAATAGTAAAATGGAAAAATACCTAAAAATTTTATCTATGCTTTGGAGTAAAAATAGCGTTTTATTTTTTATGCACCTTGAAATATACTGCAAACGGTTTATTATTTAATTTTTCCAAAGTTCTAAAACTTTGGAAAAGTTGTAGTTACGTAATAATAAATATTAAAATTTATCCCGTTTTTAGTATAAAATTCACCAAACTATTTAAAAAAATCATAGCAATCCTAAAAAATCACTGTTCCATTCAAACACATTTTTTTAGAAACCTTCCCCAAAAACCTTTCCCTAAAATCCAAAACTCTATCCACCAGTAAAAATACCAGAAATTTTTTTATTCACTCCCAAAAATAATAAGTATTTCTATTTTTTAAAATTTACCCAATTGTTTTCGGTTTTACGAATTAGGTTAAAAATATTAATTTTTTAACCCATTACCCAATTCCTAAAACCGAAAACAATTGAGTATAACAATCCCAACTGCTTGATATTGTGTAATATTTTTATTAAAAAAAAAAAAAATCAATTTATTATGCAAATATAATTTTTTTTTGTACCTTTGAAAAACAAAAATTGCTTTTTGCTATTGCATATTTTTATTGTATTGAATATTAGGGGATTAAATCTTAGTGAAATAAATAAAATAGACCGAATGATTTTGCAAATACCAGCATATCAAGCGAAAGCAAAATTATTTATTGTTCATTATTAATTATTCATTAGTTATTACCTGTCTATGAAAAATATTGTAAACGTTTTAATTGTTGAAAATAGTAAAGAAAATGTACGTTTAATTGCTAACCAATTAAAAAAAATTGACTTAAAAGTAAATTGGCAGCATGTTTCGACTGCTAATGAAATGGAATTAGCTCTTAATCAAGTACATTGGGATTGCATCATATCAAATTATTCCTTGCCCGAGTTTTCGGGTTTAGAAGCTTTTGCCCTTTGCAAAGAAAAAAAAATAGACATTCCGTTTATTCTTATTTCGTCAGTTTTGGGCGAAGAAATAGCTGTGGAAGCTATGAAAATGGGTGTAAACGATTATATTTTAAAGCAAAATATTTCAAAATTAGCCATTTCGGTAAAAAACGAATTGAATAAATTTGAAAACAAAAAAAAGAGCTTAAAAAAGCAAATTCAATTAGAATCTCTTTTCAATCACTCGCCCGAAGGCATTTTGATAATTGATTCAACCGGACAGGTTATTGATTTAAACCCACAAATAGAAAAAAATATTGGTTTAAGCAAGCAAAATATTTTAGGTAAAAAAATATGGGAAATACAAGCGTTATTTATTTCGGACAATTCTCCTCGAAAAAACTTAAACTACTTAAAAAATAAATGGGAAAATAAAGTTTTTTTACTCAATGAAGACGAATTTATAAAACAATCGAGCTTAATACGCAATGCAAAAGGCGAAACAACTTATTTAGAAGATTTTGTAAAGCCGTTTCAAATTGAAAACCAGCGATTTTATTTTATTTCGCAGCGCAATGTTACACAGCGCAAACATGCCGAAGAAGAAATTAAAACCTTAGCTCGTTTCAATAAATCCACTCTCGATGCGCTATCTGTAAATGTAGCTGTTTTAGATAGTGAAGGAAATATTATTTTTACAAACAAATCGTGGGAAGAATTTGGGCTGGATAATAATTCCGATTTAAGAAAAATCAATAGAGGAACGAATTATTTGACAGTGTGCGATTTAGTTCCGGTCGATTCGCCCGAATATGAAATGGCTCAACAGGCAGCCAAAGGAATACGAGATGTTTTAAATGGCACTTCAATCGTTTTTGAATACGAGTATCCATGCGATTCGCCCCAAGAGAAACGGTGGTTTTTGATGAATGTTTCGCGTTTTTCGGGCGAAGGACCCGTTTTTATAACCGTTTCGCACCAAAATATTACCAACCGGAAAATAGCCGAAGAAAAAATCAAACAACAAGACCAGCAATATCGTTTGATTTCCGAAAACGCTGCCGATGTAATTTGGGTCATGAATCCCTTTACGGGAAAATTTATTTACGTTAGCCCTTCGGTTGAAAAATTGCGCGGATACACCGCTGAAGAAGTAATGCAACAACCTGTTTCCGCATCTTTAACACCTCAATCGTATGAAGCAGTTGCCAAAGGATTGGAAGATGCACTGCCTGAATTTATTCGGCAAGGAAAAGGCACGCTGAGCTTTACCAGCGAAATAGACCAACCCCGCAAAGATGGTTCGATTGTAAATACCGAAGTTACTACTACACTGATGTTTAACGAAAGTGGCGAAGTAGAAATTATTGGAGTAAGCAGAGATATAACAGAGCGCAAAAAAGTACAAGAAAAATTAAAATCGACCGAAAAGTATTACCGCACTTTGATAGAAAAAACGCCCGATGGAATTGTTTTAGTTGGCACGAATGGTAAAATAAAATACGCCAGTCCATCGGCAATGAAAATTTTTAAGTATTTCGATAAAAATGATTTTCCAAAACCCTCTGAAAATACACACCCCGAAGATTTGCCTAAGGTTATGGAAATTATCAATTACATTATTCAAAATCCCAACGAAATTGCAACCATAGAATATCGATTCAAAACCGCTGAAAATCAATGGCGTTGGGTAGAGAGTACGTTTTCAAATTTATATAACGAAAAAGAAATTGAAGCTATAATTATCAATTTTAGAGATGTAACGGAGCGCAAACAAGCCGAACAAAAAATTCTGGAAAGCGAACGAAAATTAAAACTTTTTGTAGAGTATGCCCCAGCCGCCATAGCTATGTTTGACAATCAGATGAGGTACATTGCTGTAAGCAAAAGATTTGTAATCGATTATAAAGTAAAAAATCCTGATATTCTGGGCAAATCGCATTATGAAATTTTTCCCGAAATAGGAGAAAATTGGAAAAAAATGCACAAACGCTGCCTTTCGGGAGCAATTGAAAAACGCGAAGCGGAAAAATTTGTACGCTCAGACGGTTCTGTGGATTGGGTAAACTGGCAAATTCACCCTTGGTATAATTTGGACAAACAAATCGGGGGAATAATTCTTTTTTCCGATGTGATTACCGAGCGCAAAGAAATTGAGGAAATAAGAGATGTTGCACTTATAAAATACAAAACACTTTTCGATAATTTTCCGTTAGGAATTACAATTTCCGATAAGGAAGGAAAAATAATCGAATCGAACAATATGGCAAATGAAATGCTTGGATTGGCAAAAGAAGAGCAGTTGAAAAGAACAATAGACGGTCATCAATGGAACATCATCAAACCAGACGGTACTCCCATGCCTACCGAAGAATTTGCCAGTGTAAGAGCTTTGAAAGAAAACCGCAAGATTGAAAATATAGAAATGGGAATTGTATTAGAAAATGCTCAAACGTTATGGCTCAATGTTACGGCATCTCCCATTGAACTAAAAGATTATGGAGTAATTATTACCTACAACGACATTAGCGAGCGCAAAAAAATGGAAGCTCAACTCCAAGAGATTACTAAAAACTTAGAAACGACAAATAAAGAATACGAAGCACTGAACGAAGAATTGTTATCAACTGTTCAGCAGCTCGAAAGTGCCAAAAACGAAGCCGAAGAAAATGCTCAAGATTTAAAAGAAGCTCAAAAAATAGCCAATTTGGGAAGTTGGTTTTTAAACGTAGCTACGGGGCAGGCAAAATGGTCGCAAAATTATTACAAGTTAATAGGCTTAGTAATCGTAAATAAATAACATTTACATCTTACTTTGTTTTTGGTCGAAT
>DYNA01000176.1 GCA_020721325.1 Paludibacter propionicigenes | reverse complement strand
AATTCAATTTTACCATTTAAAAATTCTACATAATTTTTAACCAAAGCCAAGCCAATGCCTACGCCGCCAAAGTTTCGATTTAATCCGGTATCTGTTTGTGTAAAACTGTCAAATATTATTTCTTGTTTTTGGGCAGAAATACCAATTCCAGTGTCGCTTATCGCAAATAAAAAAGAATTTTCTACTTTGCCACAATGTAGCTTTACAATTCCTTGATTTGTAAACTTTATTCCATTTTCAATCAACTGCTTAAGTATGCTCAACAATTTATAACGGTCTGTACAAATAAGTTGTGACGGGTCATTGAAATTGTTTTCTATTTTAAATTGAATGCCTTTTTTGGTAGCTTTATACTCAAAATCAATTTGAATGTCGTTTAAAATGTCCGATAGAGCATACGGTTTTTTCTCAATAGTTACAATTCCTGTATTAATAAGCGACATTTCAAGGGTATTTGTAATAACATTTAACAAATTATTGCAACTATCTTTTATTATCTCCGAATAGATTTTTTTTTGTTTTTCAGTTTTTTCGGGTAAACAAATCAAATCCGAAAAACCCAAAATAGCATTGAGCGGGGTACGTATTTCATGCGAAATATTGTTTAAAAATGCACTTTTCAATCGCTCACTCTGCGAGGCTTGCTCTTTGAGTTTAACTATTTTTTGCTTTAATTGCTCAAGATGTTCTAAGATTTCTTCTAAAACCAATTTATGTTTGATACATAGTTCAATTTCAGTTTTGTCATTAAGTATTTGTAAAACGCGCTCTTGAATTTTTGAGTAAAAATTTTCTATTTCCATAATTTAAAAAAACAGGTGTGAATCTATTTGTCCATAATTCGTTTTCTCTGAGGTATCGCCAAACACCCGCACACAAACAAATACAGCAAAAGATACACACCTTGAGAGGCATGTAAATTCACTGTTTTTCTGTGTGCTGTAAAATTGGCGATTTTCAGAGTTCGAAAAACAATCAAATCACACGATTAATGTTGATAATATTTTCTTTTCCTTTTACATCATTTTTTCATTTTTTGTTTCACAAAAATATCTTTTTTTTTTAAAAAAAACTTTTGTAATTTAAAAAAATTACAAAATAAATAAAAACTTCTCAACGATGATATTTTTTTTTTAGGAAAAACTTTAAAAAAAAAATTTAAAAAATAGGTATATAAAAACAGAAACAAAAGCCATCTTAAAATATTTTTTTACACCGATACTATTTTTTAACATCTATAATGCAACAACAAGACAAGTTTTTGCGTTTAAAACAATTGTAAGCAGTTGAATAAAAATAAATGACATTTTAGTTTTTAGTAAAGCAATGTTATTCAAAAGAATATAAAGGTTACAAAGGGGCTGCTTCATTTTTAACATATTCGATAGCAATTTTTTCCTATTCATTAAAAATATCTTAATTTATGAAAAATTTATTTAAAATGTTGGTATTATTGGCACTTTTGGCTTTTAATGCCCAAGTAAAGGCACAAGGAAGTGAGTACGATATTCCGATTTCCGAACTGCCTCAAAATGTGGAAGATGTATTGAAACAATATATTGAAATCTTGCGCAGTGCTTCATTAGACCAAGCGGCTATAAAATTTGTAGCAATTGCCGGCGGTTCGCTTATCAATTCTGACGGTTCGGATTTAAGTCGCGGTAAAAAAGAGTTTTCGCTCCAAAAAGATTACAACGATTTAAAACATTATGCCTATCCCATTAAAATTACTCGTGTAAATAAAACCGAATCCAATGGGCAAGGTTATGGCGAAACTGCCATTAAAGGAACGGTTTATAAAATTTGGATAGATAAAAAATCAAGTGATTTAGGTATGCCCGCTCCTATTTCTATCATGGTGCCTGTGGGGCATGCGACTATCAAAACGCCAAAAGTTGTGAATATCGGAAGTCTTTAAGCGAAAAACGCTGGTGCGAAAAATTCGATACTTCAAACAAAGATAATTTGAGCTTTTATTTTTTTATAATTGCCTCAAAATTATAACTTTACCAAAGTCCTTAAATTTTGGTAAAGTTACTTTTTGAATTATAAAACTTAAATTTTAATCGTTAAATAGCTGTGTTAAAACGGAAAGTGATTTAATGGTTAATTTTGTATTGAGGTGCAAATTGTAAAATAAAATTAAGTTTTCAAGCAATTCGGTGCGCTGCTGGCGATTGATTTCCAAATTAAAATGATAGCTTTGGAGTAACAATTTTTGGAGGATAAAACTTTGTTTTGAATTTAAAAAATAAGAAGAATGTTTGCTCTGAGGCATAAATTTTCCGGCTTCGAGGTCGAAAAAACAGTTTTCGGTGCTAAAGTTATTTAACGGCGAAAAACCTAAGAAACGAGCATATTGCAGTAAAAAATTCAAATGAAAATTAGCCGTTTTTTGCACATCGACTAATAAATCTAACGTTTTGATGCTGCTTTCGATAAAATGGAACAAATTGGGGTTGTTTTCGTGTTCACGGAGTGTTTTGAAAATGATTTCAGCCAAAAAAAATGCTATACTACTTTTTTGTATATCGAAGTGCAAATGAATTAAAGGAGTAGAAACTTTTGCTTCTTTAATTTTTTGAATTTCACGGGTGTTTTTAAAATAAATTTCAACTTCGAGAAGGCTAAGCAATTGATAAAGAGCAGCTTTATTTCTCGATTTTTGGGTATGAATTCCGTGGGCAATAAAAGAAATTTTTCCGAAAACATCGGTATAGCAATTTACTATTAAGCTGTTTTCGGAAAATTTAGTAATTTTTAATACAATAGCTTTACATTTTTGAAGCACTTACTAATACTTTTTTAATACAAATTTTTCGATAATCAATCGTAAAGTATCTTCGCTAATGGGCTTTGAAATAAAATCATCGCAACCGGCATCGGTGGCACGTTGCCTGTCTTCGGGCGTAATGTAAGCCGATTGGACTACAATGGGAATGTGCGGTTTCATTTCTTTGATGAGCCTTGTGGCAGTAAAACCGTCCATTTCAGGCATTTTCAAATCCATAAAAATCAAATCGATGTTCGATTCGTTTTTTACAAAATCTACTCCTTCTTGTCCATCAACGGCATGTAGAATATTGAAATTGTATTTTGTATCCAATAAAAAAGTTTCTAAATACATGTAGTTAATGTCTTCATCTTCTACAATCAGAATTTTATAAACTTTTGCCATTTTTTATAATTAAAGTTAAAATTAAATTTTTTTTCATTTCTACTTTCTATGGTCATAAATTTTGTTTTACTTTTATTATAACCTTTTGATTATAAACTTTTTAAAGTTTGAGTGGTTTAAAATACAATAAAAAAATCAACGAACAACGAAATGAATTTTTAATTTGAAAAAATTAAATCTCCCGATGCGTTTATAAGCATGTATTTCAAAGGTTTATCTGTTTTGGAAGACTCGTTATCGTTGTTTTTATCTTTTGCACCCAGCAGATTGATTAAATTGTTATCAATTTTAATTACTTCCGTTAGCGTGTAATGTTCGTTTGAAAAATAAGGCAACATCTTGGTTACATTGCCTTCTTTATTGATTACGGTAAGCAATGTATTGTATTGATTTTGAGATACTTTTTCGGGAACAAACATTTTTTGCGCATTTAAGTTGGTATATTCATGAAAGTTTGAAAACACATAAATATCTTCATTGATTTGAACTAAATCTACAAAATTACCTATCATGTTAATAGTAGCCGCTTTTGCCCATAACGAACTGATTTTTAATTCGGTATTATACATCGAAATAAAAAGTTCCATTGGCTCTTTTGCGGTAGTTTGGTAAGTATTTCCGTAGTAAGTAATTAATATTCTTTCATTTATGTCGTCGTAGCGCATGTAACGCGGATAAGCGGTTTCGAGTAATAAAAATTCATTTGTTTTTTGCCCGTTTGCGTTTATTTGCAATATTCTATTAATACATTTATCGGGTTCTACCGAAGTGAGCATTAAAAAGCAGCCATTGGCGGTGGGTTCAACTAAAATACCTGAGTTAGAGCTACTTTCGTTGTTTTCAAAGGTTTTAAACCATTTTACTTTTTTATCGGCTATTGCGCAAACAAAGGCTTTTTCTTTGGAGGCTAACATTACTTTTCCCGAAAGGTAAATTTCTTTGTTCCGAATTTTGATGCATTCTGTTTTTGTCTCATTTTCAAGCAATTGCGCTTTTTGTGGTTCTAATTTTAAAGCTATGGAATGTTTTCCGAATGTATAAACGGTATCTATCTGATTTTTAGCTTTATAGCTTACTAAAAAATCGTTGTAATTTTGCAAACTTTCGTTGAAAATGGTATTATTTTCTGCTTTTTCGGTATTAAAAAAAGTTTTAAACCCGTCTGTAGAAGTGAAATTAGTGTTTACAAAACTCGAATATTTCGATACACTTTTCTCATTTACATTGTTTTGTGCAAACAAAGCCAAACTATCGGTTATTTTTTTATTTTCATAAAGTTTTGAATAATAATAGGCTTTTTTTCGCATATCCACCGAAGCTATATTTTGCACATTGTTATCGGTTTTTCGCGTAAAGCGCAAATAATTTGCTTTGGTTTCGAGATAATTAAAATAATCTATCAATACCGAATTGTAATCGAATTTTCCAATTTTGAAAAGCACTTTGGGATTGATTTTTATGGCAGCAACCGTATCGCTGTAATGGGACTGATTTTCAAAACCTTCAATGATTTGCATCATGCTTTGGTGGGTAGAATCTGCCTGAAAACGTATTTTTTGTATATCGCTTTGCGAAATTTGATTAAAATTAGTTATCCATTGTTTAAAATCCCAAAGCGTGATGTTGTTTTGCAAAAAATTGGAATAAGTTAATCCTTCCAATCGATAAGTTTCTATCGGATTGATAGAATATTGCGGTTTGTACGATTTTAAAGGGTAATAATTCAAATTTTTGACAAAAGCATCTAAATAAAACAGGGTTGAGTCGTAGTTTTGACTTAAATCTTCAATTTTTTGACGTATTTCGGGTGAAATGGTCAAAAAAAGTTCTTTTTCGTTGGCGTTGTTTCTATTTATTTCCAAAAATAATTCAACACATTGATTGTAAAAAGTGGTACTTTTGATAAAATTTTTGTATGTTTTTTCAAAATTTTGTGAAAAAAGGGCATTTTCCGAAAGTCTTTTTTCTATGTCGGCTAAAATGGTTTCGAGCGAAATTTTTTCACCCGCTTGGAGCGAAACGGCTTGATAAATTTCTCCGTTTTTTCGAGCTTCTTTGTCGTCGAGGTATTTTTTTGACAAACCAAAATATACGTTGGTATGATAAATAAAATATCGAACGTCTTGGGGCTGGGTAAAAGGGTCGTATTTTTTTGACCAAGCCTGCGAAATAAGCCCCAGTTGATAGTACGAATTGGCATGAAACGGGTCGAGTTGCTGATACATTTTAAGCTTTTCGTAGCTTAAAATGGTATCGGTTTTCAAAACATAATCGTAAATTTCTTTGTATTTTATTTCTTTTTGTGCATTTGCCTTAAAAAAAACAAAGAATGCCAAAACCATTAAAAGTTTTAATTTGTATGTTTTCATTTTCATTTGGTTCTTTTTAAACTTATACTATAAATGGTTATAATTTTTATTTTTTAAATGGACAAAATCTTTTTTTTTAAAATCAAATTTTTCTGTCAAAAAAAATGTCAAGTTACACCTCATTACTTTTTAAAATTTAGTTATTGTTTATTCTTGCGAAGTTTTTTCGGTTACCTCTAAAATACTCATTTCCACACGTCTATTGAGTGCTTTGTTTTCGTCCGTATCGTTAGCGGCTATGGGTTTGCTTTCGCCGTAACCTTTAGCTATCAAGGCTTCGGGTTTAATGCCTTTTTCGGTCAAATAATTCACAACCGATTGGGCGCGGCGTTCGGAAAGTTTGGTATTGTAAGCATCGGAGCCTACATTGTCGGTATGCGCCGAAACTTCAACCTTTAAACGTGGATTTTTTGCCAATAATTCAACCAAACGGTCTAATTCGATAAAAGAAAAGGCGGTTAATTGGTCAGAATTGGTTTCAAAAACGATGTTGTTGAGTTTTAAATTGGCATCGGCATTTAAGGGCATTAAACCAATATCCATCAACTTTTCGGGTTCTTTTTCCAAATTAATTGCCGTGTTGTAATACGCATAGCCCTCGCGCGAAAGCACATTGATTTCGTATTCATCGCCCTCGCGCAGTTGCATTTTGTATTTTCCGGGTTCGTCCAAATTGCCTTTAAAATAAAAAGTTTCTTTTCGCGTTTTATTTACAACTACTATTTCCGAATTAATAGGCGCATCGGTTTGTCCGTCTTTCAAATTGATTACAAAATCGCGTTTCAAAATTGCCAATTCTACATCTTTTTCAAATTCGTCAAACTGGATTACTTTTTTTAAATCGAAAAGTAAAGTATCGGTTACATAATTGAGTTTAGATGCTAAAATTTTATAATTTTTGCCTAAAGGCAAAAGCATTTTATACCTTCCGGCAAAAATTTCTTTGGGTTCTATGTTCAAAATATTGCCCGATTCTACTTCTAAAACCTGAACTTTTGCTGCCAAAGGTTGAAAATTTTCTTGGTCGAAAACGTTTAAAACTAAGGAAGCGTTTGAATAAAGTTTTATGGTTTTTTCAAAAATTTTATTTGAATCAAGTGTGGGTATTTCAATTTGCGAAATATCGTGCGAATAGCCTTCCTGCCAATATTCTATTCGGTAGTGGGTTTGCGAATTTAAAAAGAAATTGTATTCGCCGGTTTTTGCATCGTTCGTGTAAGTCGATATTATCTTAGAAGTGAACGGATTAATTACATTTATCGAAGCTTGCAAAGGTTTTTCGTTTTCTAAATTTAAAATTTTTCCTTTCAAAATGGCACATTTTTTTGGTGCTAACCCCTTGGCTAAAGGTGCTTTGTAAATTTGGTTGGTTTCTTTTTTTGTATTTTTTTTGCTTTGATTGATGCAATAAATTTCTTTTCCATCGAAAGTGATGTTGGGATAAATGTTAGAATCATCATTACTAATTATTTCCACGCGCGTAGGGTCGCTCCAGATTCCTTTAGCTACCATTTGAGTTTGATAAACATCAAAAGCAAAATCTTTATTTACAACAGCCGAAAAATACAACGTCTGATTATCGGAGCTAATGCGCGGCGAACACACACAACCCGAATTGATTTGACCGGGCATGCGAAAAGGTTTTGTCCATTTTTGGTTTATTTTTTCCGAAACAAAAATAATTTTACATTCAAAACTTTCTGAAAATTCGTTCTCTTCCAAATTGTTACGCACAAAATAAAAAGAATTTCCATCGGCAGAAATGCAAGGGTCGCTTTCGTTTTCGGTAGAATTGATGGATGCATCAAATTTCTGAGCATCAGACCATTGGTTGTTAATCCACTCGGTAAAATAAATATCCATACCGTTTCCGTCTTTTGCATCTAAGCTAAAATACAATACGCTTGCATTGTAGTTAAATCCCAAGCCGCCAATTTGAGTTTCGGGAGTGAGCAAACTGTTGATAGCTGGAATATCTTTTTCGGCATTCCAAGAGTTGGCTCCTCGCTCACGAAAATAGAAAGAATATTGCACAGAATTGGGCAAACGCGTAGCATAAGCCAGTTTTTTTGTATCAAACGAAAGGGCTAAATAATTAGTTAAACCTGCCGGAAGATTTAATTCCGAAACCAAAGTTGAAGTAGGTAAGCCTTCTGTTTGAGCGGTTGTTAAATTGCTAAAAAACAATAAACCAACCAAAAATATTGAAATAAAAAAAGTTTTCATAACGAATTGATTTATATTGGTTTGTTTCAGTTGATTCTTAAATTTATTTGCATATCTGACACAAATAAATAAACCATTGGTTAAAAAATTAAAAAAAATGGGTATCAAATTCAATAATTCGCTTATTTCTTATTTTAAATAATGAGTGATTTTAATAAATTTTAAATACCTTTTTATTTACAATAAATTGTTCTATTTCAAATAAATCAAATATAAAAAACTACTAAAATATCAATTGCATTTCAATCAGCTTTTATTAAATTTTTGCTTTTTGCAAATGTATAAAAAAAGAATCGGTTTTTTTAAAAGAACTTTTTTTTAAAAAAAATATTTTACAAAATTACAATTAAAAATTGAAATTCCAAATTAAAAAGCTTTTTGATTTTTATGATTTTTTTCAAATCAAATGATATTTTTTTTAGAACGTAAAACTTAAAAAATAAAAAAAAGCGTAATACTGATTTTCATTTTTATGGGGTATATACTATAAACCACTACATATATGTAAATTATTTAATTTG
>DYNA01000175.1 GCA_020721325.1 Paludibacter propionicigenes | reverse complement strand
GACTCGCTCAAAACATATTTATGCTTGCTCAAAACATATTTATGCTTGCTCAAAACATATTTATGCTTGCCCAAAACATAGTTATGGTTTCTGAAAAGATATTTATGGTTGCCTAAAACATATTTATGGTTGCCTAAAACATATTTATGGTCGTTTAAATGATATTTATGGTGGTCTAAATGATATTTATGGTGATTTAAATGATATTTGTGGTCGTTTAAAAGATATTTATGAATTTTTAAAGATTTTTTGATGTATTTTGCCCTTTAATGCTGCATAAGCATTTTTTAAACGTTCACAAATATCTTTTAAACGTGCATAAATATCATTTAAATGTTCACAAATATCATTTAAACGACCATAAATATCATTTAAACGTTCACAAATATCATTTAAACGTTCACAAATATCATTTAAACGTTCACAAATATCCTTTGAGGGAATCGCCCGCCGCTTTAAATGTTCATTTGGCAACTTTAAATAAGTAGTCCGTAAAATTAACCGTTCATTCGGCAGGTTTAAGAGATTGGTTTGCAGACTTTTTTGTTTCAAACGAACGCTTAAACAGGTAAAAATACTTTTTCCGCAAGGCAACCGCCACCGTAAGGCACTCAAAAGCAACCTTCGTTGAGTAGTTTGCAAACTCGCCTCTTGCATCGGGACATTAAAAAATGAAATTCTCGTTTTCAAAAATGCTGTCCACTCTTTTTTTCTTTGTAGTTAAAACTTTGGAAAAGTTACCGTTACAAGTATAAACAATTGATACAATGACTTTCGGTTCGTGAGCAATGGACTTGCGGATTTGTGATTTTTTTTTTTTTTTTTTTAAAAATAAAAAATTTTTTATAAAAAAAAAAAAACTTTTATAAATTTTTTTTTTCAAAAAGAAAAAAAAACTAACAGATGGAATCGGTAACTTTTGCACAAGAATACGACTTTAATGAAACTTCGTTCAAAAATCTGATGCAAAACAGAATTTACAAAGTTCTGATAATTTGCAGCAATTACGATTATTACATGCTCGAAGAAGATGATAGAATAGATGAACAGGTTTTTGACGAATATGTTTCGCTCAATTTGCGCAATCCGCCTATTTTTATTCACGCCAATACCATCAAAAAAGCTTTTCAAATACTCGAAAAAGAAGAGATTGATTTGGTAATTACCATGTTGAGCGTTGGAACGTCAATTTTTGATGTTTCGCGCGACATTAAAAGCAAATATCCCAAAATTCCGATTGTGGTTCTGACTCCTTTTTCGCGCGAGGTGTCGCTCAAACTGCAAAAAGAGGATTTGTCGGACATCGATTACGTGTTTTCGTGGCTGGGAAGTGCCGAGATTTTGCTGGCTATCATCAAATTGATAGAAGACAAAATGAATGTAGAGAACGATGTAAAACGTGTTGGCGTTCAGGTGATTTTGATAGTGGAAGATTCGATACGTTTTTATTCGTCTTATTTGCCCAATGCCTACAAAATTATTTTGAAACAAACGCGCAACTTAATGACCGAAGGCTTAAACAGCTATCGCGAAATGCTTCGTATGCGCGGACGCCCCAAAGTATTGCTTGCTACAAATTACAATCAGGCGGTAGAACTTTACGAAAAATACAAAGACAGCATGTTGGGAATTATTTCCGATGTGCGCTACAAAAGAAACGGCGAAATGGACCCTCATGCCGGTTTTCGATTGGCAAACAGAGTTAAAAAAGACGATATTCACATGCCTTTCTTGCTTCAGTCTTCGGAAATAAAAAACGAAGAACGGGCTAAAGAATTGGGAATAGATTTTTTACACAAATATTCAAAAAGTTTGTTGGTCGAATTGCGCGATTATTTATTTCGCAATCTGGCTTTTGGCGATTTTATTTTCAAAGACCCTTCCACTTTTCAGGAAATAGCGCGAGCAGCCAATTTGCGCGAGCTTCAGCACCAGATTTTGGTTATACCGGAAAGTTCGTTGCGTTATCATTTCAATCGCAACAGCATTTCGCGTTGGCTCAATGCACGTGCCATTTTTCCTTTGGCTCAGCTTTTTAAATATTTAATTTTAGAAGATTTTAAAAGCGTAGAAGATGCCCGAAGTTACATTCACAACACCATAGCCAGTTATCGATTGAACAAAGGACGCGGCATTATAGCCCGCTTTGAGCGAAAAGAATACGATGGTTATTTGGCTTTTGCCCGAATAGGCGAAGGTTCTATGGGCGGAAAGGCAAGAGGATTGGCTTTTATCGACTCTTTTTTGAAACGCAATCAATTGAGTCATAAATACAAAGATGTTTTAATAGCCATTCCGCGCACCATAGTTATAACAACCGATATTTTCGAGAAATTTATGGAAGACAATAAATTATATCCTATTGTTCTTTCCGAAAATTTAAACGATAAAGAAATATTAGATAAATTTTTAGAAGCCAATTTATCGGTAAAAGTATTGCGCCAATTGAAAACCTTTTGCAGAGTGGTTAATGCACCATTGGCTATCCGCTCATCGAGTTTGTTAGAAGATTCTCAATATCAACCCTTTGCGGGAATATATTCTACCTATATGATTCCCAACACCAATAATATAATGCAAATGGTGGAAATGCTTGAAATAGCGGTAAAAAGCGTTTACGCATCGGTTTATTTTAAAGCCAGCAAAGCCTACATGGACGCCACTGCAAACATAATCGATGAGGAACAAATGGGAATAATCATACAAGAAGTGTGTGGAAAACAATACGATAACTTATTCTATCCAACAATTTCGGGAGTGGCGCGTTCGATAAATTTTTATCCCATAGCTCCCGAAAAAGCCGAAGACGGAATAGCCAATGTAGCCATAGGCTTAGGCAAAATAGCCGTAGAAGGCGGACAAACACTTCGCTTTTCGCCCAAATACCCAAAAAAAATATTGCAACTCTCTTCGCCTCAAATAACTCTGCGCGATACGCAAAAAAAACTGTATGCCTTAGATATGAACCCCAAAGCTTTTAACGGTTCAACAGACGATGGTGTAAACATCGTAAACACAAGCATCAAAAGCATTGAAAATCATGCTTCTTTGCGTTTTGTTGCTTCCACTTACGATTATCAAAACAATATGATAAGGCACGGCGGTTTTTACAACGGCAAAAAGGTAGTTACTTTTGCCAATATTTTATACCATAATACTTTTCCATTAGCCGAAATCATCAGCGATTTACTCGATGTAGGTCAAAAAGAAATGGGTTCGCCCATTGAAATAGAATTTGCTGTAAATCTTGATGTTGCAAAAGGAATGCCCCGATTGTTTAACTTTTTGCAAATTCGCCCTATTGTACAATCCAAAGAAGATGTACATTTGAATTTGAATGAAATAAAATACGAAAATTGTATATTAGCTGCCGAAAAAGCACTTGGCAATGGCGAAATAAAAGGCGTTTTTGATATTGTTTATGTAAAACCACGCACTTTTAGTGCTGCAAAAACAACCGAAATAGCAAATTTAGTTTCCGAGATTAACGATAAATTTGTTGCCGAAAATAAAAACTACATTTTAATAGGACCCGGACGTTGGGGGTCGAGTGATAAGTTTTTAGGTATTCCGGTAAAATGGTCGCAGATTTCGGCAGCGCGTTTAATTGTAGAATCGGGCTTGGAAAATTATCGAATTGACCCCAGCCAAGGCACACATTTTTTCCAAAACTTAACATCTTTCGGCGTTGGTTATTTTACAATCAATCCGTTTATTAACGAAGGTTATTACGATATTGAGTATTTGCGCAGCCTTCCGGCAGCTTACGAAGATGAATATGTGCGACACATTCGTTTTGAAAAAGAATTGGAAATTAAAATTGATGGGAAAAATGGAATTGGACTGGTTATGAAGTAAATGAAGAATAATGAATTGATTTGTTCCTTAAAATAATGAAGAGTTTTGAAAGAGTTCTTTTTGATTCAATTTTTAACCATTTAATAATTTAGTATAAAATTTACGATAATATTTTTTTTACTTTTGTAAAAAAAAACTTCTATAAAAAAAAGATGAAAATAGTTTTTGCAACAAATAATAAAGATAAACTGCGGGAAATCAATCAAATACTCAGCGGAAAATTTGAAATTATCGGCTTGAATGATATAGGCTGTTACGAAGACATTCCCGAAGAAGAACCGACCATTGAAGGCAATGCTTACGCTAAAAGCTTGTATGTTTATGAGCGTTACGGAGTGAATTGCTTTGCCGACGACACCGGTTTGGAGGTTGAAGCCCTCGATGGGCGTCCGGGCGTGGTTTCGGCGCGTTATGCAGGCGAGGGTAAGGATATGAAAGCCAACATTAAAAAAGTTTTATCGGAAATGGAAGGCGTAAAAAACCGCAATGCGCAGTTTAAAACCGTTATTTCTCTCATTTTTAATGGCAAAGAACATCAATTTGAGGGAATTATTAAAGGCGAACTGCTCGATGAGGAACAAGGCAGTGGCGGTTTTGGTTACGACCCCATTTTTAGACCGTTGGGTTACCAACAAACTTTTGCTCAAATGTCAGCCGAATTGAAAAATCAAATCAGCCATAGAGCTTTAGCTATGAACAAATTAATTCATTTTTTTGTTTCAGCCTAAGCTAAGAATGGAAGTTTTATACTATTGGACTTTGGACAAAATCATTCCGTAGGAATGAAACAACGATAGAAAACAATGAATAGCAACAATATAGCACACCGAAGGTGTGCAACATTTTGATTGTGTAATTTACATTCTATCCATATTTTGCACCGAAGGTGCAAATTTGTTCAAAATTGAATAAGAAGGAACTTATAAAAAAAAATAATCTCAAACAATCATTGTATAAAATAAAAAAAATGGCAAAAAACAATAAATTTCATTTGCAATGTAAAAGTTGCGGCGAAACCATCGATAATTTTACAGATTGGTTTGCACACGGTCAAAAATGCCCCAAATGCGGTTGCATTCAGGCAGATGTAATGTATTACGAAGATTTTTCCAATCTGGTGAAAATGGTAAAAGACCCTTATTTCAAACCCAGAAGTGTATGGGACTATTTTAATTTTTTGCCTTTATTGAATCGCGACAACATTGTATCGGAGGGCTATGAAGGTGTCAATAGAATAGATAATTGGACTTTTTTTGAAGATTATGCCAAAAGAAAATACAATATAAATATAAAAGTTTATGCGCACCGACAAGACACCAATTATGCCACCGGAACGTTCAAAGACCTTGCCGGAACAGTGGTAGCGAGTGTTTTGAAGGAAAACAAAGTAAAGAACTATGTAGGTGCCAGCACCGGCAACATTGGGGTAGCTTATTCGCGTTATTTGGCAGCAGCCGGTATTTCGCTTACACTTTTTATACCCGAATCATCTACTAAAACTCAAGAAGCCGAAGTAAGTACCTACGGACAAACCCTTTACAGAGTAAAAGGCGATTATGCCGCAGCAAAAAAAATGGCAAAAGACTTTGCACAAAAGCACAATTTAATTCTCACCGGTGGGAACTTTGACCCAATGCGGTTAGAAGCCAAGAAAACAATGGTTTACGAATGGTTGCGCGTGCTTCCGCATTTTCCAACGGTGTTTATGCAAGCCATTTCGGGCGGTTCCGGTCCGCTGGGTATTGCAAAATCGTGCAAAGAGTTGGAACATTTGAACGTATTTGACAAAATGCCACGTTTTATTTTGCCTCAACCTCATCGATGCGCACCTATGGCTGAGGCTTGGGAGAATGCAAAGAAAAATAATTTCCCACAAGGCTGGGAAAAGGAATATCCTATTTACGAAAACCCCGAAACAACCATAGTAACTTTGGCTACGGGCAATCCAAACGCTTATCCTCCACTGGCTAAGTTGGTTAAAGAAAGTGAAGGCGAAATTATTTCGTGTGTAGAAGAAAGGGCAGCCGATGTAACGCGTTTGGTAGCTTACGAAACCACCATGCGCGTAGGTCCGGCAGCCGCCATAACAGTGGTAGGCTTCTTGCAATCCTTGCGCCAACGGACGATTAAAGAGGGCGATGTAGTGATGCTCAATATAGGCGAAAGTACTTGGCGTTCACCGGAATATGTAGCAGGTTTAAGTTATTCTACTCAAACCATTTCTTCTTTAGACCAAACCGAACTGATTGATAGAAGTTCTTATCGTCAAAGACTTTGGGAGGCTATCGAAACGATTTAATAATTGATAATAAAAACCTTAAAAGCGTGTTCGGCTTTAAATACCGAACACGTTTAATAACAAAATAATGTAAACTGAACCAAGTAAAAAAAAATAATTCCAGCATTTGTGGCAAACGAAAAGTTTTAAATAATTATTAATTTTTAATTGTTAATTGTTATGCAATTAGCCCAAATTGCGGTTTGTAAAAAGAACATGTCCCAAACCACTAAAGTGGCTTTTAATCAAGCGTATATCAATTTTATTAATACTTGAAATAAATAAAGGGGTTAAAATAAAAAAAGCGTGGGCTAAAAACTTGTTTTTTTAGAGGCATCACCAAACGCCCGAATAGAACTAAGCACAACCCACACTATATTATTGATACAATGACTTTCGGATTTTGAGAAGTGTATCAAAAAATTAAAGAAATGTAAAATACTTTTTTTATTTGTATAAAAAATATATTTTTGCAAAAAAAAATTATAACAAATCTTTTAAGAAATAAAAATTAGTGGAGCACATTTATCCCGTTGTAGAAAAAGTAGGAAGAGCGCAAAAAGAGCAATTTTTGAAACAAAAAGCCAAAGTTATATGGCTCACCGGACTTTCTGGTGCCGGAAAAAGCACCATTGGTTTGGCTTTGGAACAAGAATTGTTTAAAAGAGGTTTTTTTTCGCAAATACTTGATGGCGATAATATTAGAGCTGGAATTAATAAAAATTTAAGTTTCACATTGCAAGACCGTTTAGAAAACATTCGCCGAATAAGCGAAGTGTGCAAATTGTACATCAACAGCGGAATCATTACCATCAGTTGTTTCATTAGCCCAACGCACAACGACCGCCAAATGGCACGAAGCATTATAGGACAAGAAGATTTTTTAGAAGTTTTTGTAAATGCGCCCATCGAAATCTGCGAAAAACGGGACATAAAAGGGCTGTATGCCAAAGCTCGAAGAGGCGAAATTAAAAATTTTACCGGCATTGACGCTCCTTTTGAAATACCCGAAAATCCTTTTTTAGTTTTAAATACTCAAGAAAAAACAATTGATGAAACGGTCAATGAGTTAATTGACAAAATTTTGCCACTTATTCAAGGTTAAATAAATTGTATCTTTTTTATTTATAAAGTAAAAAAACGAACAAGCAATTGCTTTTTATTTATTTTTTATAAAAAAAACGACAATTCATAATTCTATTGCGAATGAATAAATATAATTTAAACCATTTAAACGAACTCGAAGCCGAAGCCATTTACGTAATGCGCGAAGTGGCGGCACAGTTTGAACGTCCGGCACTGCTATTTTCGGGTGGAAAAGACTCCATAATTATGGTGCATTTGGCTGCCAAAGCCTTTTATCCGGCTAAAATTCCATTTACTTTGGTTCACATCGACACGGGGCATAATTTTGAGGAAACACTCAAATTTAGAGACGAGTTGGCAGAAAAATATGGAGCAAAATTAATTGTCGGTTCGGTACAAGAATCCATCGACAAAGGCGATGCGGTAGAAGAAAAAGGCGTTGGCGCAAGCCGTAACGTATTGCAAACCGTAACATTGCTTTCTACAATAGAAAAATATAAATTCGACGCAGCTTTGGGCGGCGGCAGAAGAGACGAAGAAAAAGCCCGTGCCAAAGAGCGTTTCTTTTCGCACCGCGATGAATTTGGACAGTGGGACCCAAAAAATCAACGCCCCGAACTCTGGAGTCTTTACAACGGAAAAAAGAACATAGGAGAGCATTTCAGAGTGTTTCCAATTAGCAACTGGACAGAAATGGACGTTTGGCAATACATTTTGCAAGACAATATTCCCATTCCCGATTTGTATTTTACACACCGCCGCCGAGTATTCAAGCGCGATGGCGTTTGGCTTGCCGCAGCACCCTTCATGCAATTGAAAGAGGGCGAAGAAATCATTGAAATGGACGTGCGTTGCCGCACCATTGGCGATATTACTTGCACCGGCGTTGTCGAATCGAGAGCAACCACGCTCGAAGACATTATTCGCGAAATAGCAGCCACACGCATTACCGAACGCGGCGGAAGAGCAGACGACAAACGCTCAGAAGCAGCAATGGAAGACCGAAAAAAAGAAGGGTATTTTTAATTATTAATTATTAATTTTTAATTGTTAATTAATAATTAGACTTTGGATAAAAATATTAAATAAAAAAAAATTTTAGCAATAAAACAATA
>DYNA01000174.1 GCA_020721325.1 Paludibacter propionicigenes | reverse complement strand
CGTTAGTGGCTATATTCGCTAAAATGCCACCGTCTAATCCGAAGTACGATAACGGTAGGAAAAAAAATATCTAATTTTTATTATTATGAGAGCAATTATTTTAAGTTTAACAGGTTTGTTTTTAAGTATAACCCTATGTTTTGGTCAATCGAGCAATGAAAGCTGGAATAAAGCGGCATTTGAGGCAAAAACGATAAATGATGTGTATGCCTCATTAGGAATAAGTAACGTATCAGAGAGAAGTCCCTATATATTTGTCAAAGCGCCTGATATAGCAGAAAATGGATTTGTTGTGCCAGTTACAATTCAAATTACGAACAACTCTGACGTAAACTTCATTGCTTTAATAGGAGATAAAAATACCGAACCCTTAATTTGCTTTTTTACCTATTCGGATATTGCAATTCCCTCAATGAGTGTTAGAGCAAAACTAAGAGAAACTTCTAACTATATTTCAGTGGTAAAAACCAAGAATAACACTTATGAAAAGGCAGATAATGAAGTAAAAGTTACAATGGGTGCCAATACAAACTCAAAACCAGGTACTGCTGGCGATATTAAACTAAGAGCGACAATCAGTAACGATATAACTTCTGTAAAAGTTTTAATAAAACACCCGATGGATCCAAGTTTATTCATTAAACAAATATGGGTAGAAGTAAATGGGAAAATAGCTATTAGCGGTCAATTAAGTACTTGGCTTTCAGTAGATCCATATTTTGGTTTTGAACTTAAAAATTCAAAAAAGGGAGACAAGATAATTTTTAAATATTTAAACAGTAATGGTGAAACAAAATCTGCAGAAGCAATACTCTAATAGTTGCATTAATGGATAATATTTATCTCCCGTTGGTAATTCCGCAGCCTGCATTAATTTTATCAAAATCAGATGAAGTTTTAGCGTTTACTAAAAATACATGGAATGATGAATACTAAATATTTACTCTACATGACATTTTTTAGTTGATTAAATTCTGATAATTTTACTTGCCAAGCAATTTGAACAAAGTCGATTACAAAATTCATTAAATAGTCAAAACGTGCTTTCAATTTAGCAATTTTACCCAGAGTTTCTCTTAGTATATTTAATCCATGCCTGAAATAACTGTTGGCTTTATAACCGTGATTTTTAACAGGTATTTCTTGCTCGCAGGCATCTGAATAAACTCCTATTGTTAAACAGATTACAAAAGAAGGTCATGGCTCAAATGCGTTGATAAACATGTTAGGTTTGCAAAACCTAACACGTTTGTAAACGAAAATCAACAGATTTAAGCCATTACCAAAAATTGATGTGAACTAAATAAAAATAAGCCTTTTATGCGAAACTTGGTCAAAAGCAATAGGCGGATTGATGTAATTGTAAAAATCATCTAATTCGTCTTTGGTTTGTTGAGAAAGCACCTCTTGAATTTCGTCTGCTGCTTTAAAACTGATAGCCATCGGCAAGCCTCCATAAATTACTTTGTCGTTAAAACACCATGCAGCAATCTGAAATTCAGCAAGTTCACTAATCGGCTTTTTGGAAATAATGCACTCCGCTATCCAATCTTCAAAATGGATTGTTTCGTTTTTTTCATACAATTCTTTGTCGCGTTTTTGCATATCAACGTACAAATCAAAATACATTTTTATTCGCTCAAGGCTTTCTTTTGAAAAACTTTTTCCCATTTTTTCATGGCATTCATCGCACAAAGCATATTCAAAAATGCCTTCGAGTTTTTTAGTTTTAAGGTCTTGCCTAAATGCTTTTTCAATGATGTAAAAAGTATCTTTCATCAAATTTCTTTCGCATTTTACACATCTTTTAATAGGTTCTCCGGTATTTTCGGAGTACAATATTTGGGGAATATCGGTTTGGGCTAAATAAAACATCTACAGAAAGTTATATTTTTTGTTTTTTTAATGAATTGAAAGTCGTTGTATTAAATATTATAAACAACTTAATACAATGGCTTGCTTTTTTTGTTTTTTTTAATTTAAAAATTTTAAAAATTTCTTTTAGAAAAAACAAGAATCAAAAATAAATATTTTTTTTTACAAAATGTATTTTTTTTGAAAAAATATTTTGTATTTTTGAACATTATTTAAAAAAAAACAGAAATGCAAACAAAAGATACATTTTCTAACAATTTATTAAAAAAAGAATTTACACGAATAGCCCAAGAAGCAGACGCATTGATATTAAAAATATCGTATTTTTCGTTGGCTTTGATTTTAATATTTGGCATCATTTACAACAATTTTGCACTTTCTGCATTTTTAGGTATCATTCACCTGTTTGTATTTTTACTGTCCAAACGTTTTATTTTGGATAGAAATTACAAAACATATATGCTGGGTATTCTTTTTGGCTTTTGGGTACCCCTTTTTTTACCGGTTTCAAACGGAACTTTTATCATTAACTACTTATATTTCAGCTATTATGTTTTTTTAATTATTTATCAAGACAAAAAACTTTTGGTCATTGGTCCTTTCATGGCTACTATTTATAATGTATTGATTTTTATAGGATTGCTATTTAATACCACCAAAGAATTTATAACAGACAATTTTAGAAATCAAGGTACTTACTCTTTGCAAGATTTACTTTGGGGAATTATTTTAAATATTGTCTTGGGAATGGTAGCCTATTTTTTAGCCAAAATACTTTCCGAAAAAACAAAAGCCAATTTGCAATACAACTTACAACAAGCCGAACAGCTTAAAGTCTTTGAACGATATAAAAATTTTGCCACCGAAGTGGAAAACAACAATTTGGAAATAGATACCACCATTAGCGAAGAAGATTTTATAGGCAAATCGCTCAACAACATCAAATCAAAACTCTCCAATGCCATAAAAAAAGAAGAAAAAGAAAAATTTCTGAACGAATATCATAGCAAAGGAATTACCAAAATAAGCGAAATTTTGCGTATTCAGAATAAAGAATTTAAAGAATTAGCGTATTTAATTGTTTCAGAATTAGTTCAATACGTCAATGGTGCGCAAGGTGCATTGTTTATTGCCGAAGAAAATAACGACGGTTCTAAATACCTCGAACTCAAAGCTGCTTATGCTTATGAAAGGCGCAAGTTTATTGAAAAGAAAATTCTTCCCGGCGAAGGAGTTGTAGGAACGGCATTTATAGAAAATGAAAGCGTTTATTTAACCAAATTACCCGAAAACTATTTGCATTTAAAATCCGGTTTAGGAAGCACCATACCAAGGGCATTGATAGCGCAAACCATTAGTTACAATCAAGAAATTGTAGGCGTACTCGAAATCGCTTCTTTAACAGAATTTGCCGATTACGAATTGCAATTTATTGCCAACATTTCGGAATACATTGCATCGACCATTATTTCGGAAAAATCTAAGCAAAGAACCGCTACATTGCTCGAAAAATCGAGACTTTTGACAGAACAAATGCGTGCTAAAGAAATGGAACAAACCGAACGATTGAACATAGCCAATCTGCAAATTTCGGATTTAAAACTCGAAATTGAAAACCTTAAACGTATGTACCGAAAAGTTTAAATAAGTACCAAAATCCAAAAATCAGCGCATAAATTTGTTAATCAAAACCTTTTAAATTTACTTAAAAAAACGATAATCATTTTTACTGCAAAACGCTAACTTTGCCAAACTCTTTAAAACGGGTCTGTTTGTTTTGCACAAAAAATGAATTTTACTTTTCCCGCTTGTTTTATGAATTTACAATAATTCAAAAAAAATCCTAAAAAGTCAGTGTTCCAGTACATTATATCGGAAAAAATCCGCGAAAATCCGCGTATTATCCGCGTCCTCCGCGTTCCATTACACCATACCGGAAAAAAATAGCAACATGTAAGCTTTACATACCCTTAATTGAAACAATGCAAATTTCAAACCGGAACTTACTTGTGTAAAGGTTTCAAATCTGCATTGCAACACGCCTATAAGCTGTTTTTCATTCGTTCCTTAGTATAATTCATTGATAAAATGACTATTCGTTAGTTAAATATTGGCTTGTTGATTTTTATTAATATAAAAAATTCGTTATTTTAAAAATATCTAACCGTAAATATTCTTTAAAATGCTATTTCTATATTTTTTTTTACTTACTTTTGCAAAAAAAGAAAAAAATGTTGCAAAATACATTTCAATATAATTTGCATTAAATAAATTAGTTACAAAAAAAAAATTAAAATTTTAATACCACTAAATAAAAAAATTTGTTAAATAATAAAAAAAAATGCTATATTAACAGTCTGTTTTTAAAAATAAATAATTATATAAAATATATTTTTTTTAGAAAAATAGTTTAATTTTATATAATTTTTTTTGTAAAAAAAATGAAAAAAGCAAAATGGAAACAACACCAAAAGTATTAATTATAGACGATGAGCGTCCCATAAGAAACGCATTGAGAGATATTTTGGAATACGAAAAATTTCAAGTAAATTTAGCAGAAGACGGTGCAACGGGTTTGGAAATGATGACAAAAAGCAAATTCGACATTGTTTTGTGCGACATTAAAATGCCCAATATGGACGGAATTGAAGTGCTTGAAAATATCTTGGAAAATTACAAAGATGTACCTGTTGTAATGATTTCGGGGCATGGAACCGTTGAAACGGCAGTGGAAGCCATCAAAAAGGGTGCTTTCGATTTTATTGAAAAACCTTTAGACATCAATCGACTTTTAATCACTATTAGAAATGCCATGGATAGAGCCAATTTGATAACCGAAACCAAAGCTTTGAAACGAAAAGTTATCAAAATGCACGATATGATTGGCGAATCGGATAGTATTAATCAAGTTAAAAGCATCATCGACAAAGTAGCTCAAACCGATGCCAGAGTTTTAATAACCGGCGAAAACGGTACCGGCAAAGAGTTGGTGGCACGCTGGCTGCACGAAAAAAGCGACCGATGCAACGAACCTTTGGTGGAAGTGAACTGCGCTGCCATTCCCTCAGAACTTATTGAAAGCGAGCTTTTTGGACATGAAAAAGGAGCTTTTACTTCTGCCCACAAACAGCGAAAAGGAAAATTTGAATTAGCAGACGGCGGTACGCTTTTTCTCGACGAAATAGGCGACATGAGCCTTTCGGCGCAAGCCAAAGTGCTGAGAGCTTTGCAAGAAAGCACCATTTCGCGCGTTGGCTCCGACAAACCCATTCGTGTGAATGTTCGGGTTTTGGCGGCTACAAATAAAAATCTCAAAGAACAAATTGATAAAAAACGCTTTCGCGAAGACCTTTATCATCGGTTGAGTGTTATTATTATCAGAGTGCCTTCCCTCAATGAGCGCAAAGAAGACATTCCGCTGCTTGCCGATTTTTTTAATCAGCAAATTTGCGAAGAACACGGCATTCCAATTAAAAAAATAAACGCCGATGCCATTACCGAACTTCAAAAATACAATTGGACGGGAAACATTCGCGAGTTTCGCAACGTTTTGGAACGTTTAATCATACTTTGCGAAAAAGAAATTCGCAGTGCTGATGTTAAACTTTACGCTCAACCCATGGGATAAATGACCTTTCATGCGGTTACTTTTGCTTTAGAATTAAAATTAAAGTATCTTTTGTTACAAAAAAAACGGTTTCAATAAATTATTTACAATTTATCCAAACCGTTTTTAAATTATTTTATATTTTACTTAATCTACTTTAAACAAATCAACTTCAGTTGAAAAGTCTATTTTAAAACATATTCAACTTCCAATTTTGGTCTTTTAGAACCATCTGAGTGGTCGCTTGAAGCCAAAACCGTAGCTTTATCGGGAGTTTCTGACTGTAAACGCAATTGAATACCAAAGTTTTTATCTTCTTTGTAAAAAATAATGTCTTTAACCAAATTTGTAATGTTGATGTTTGTAAAATCTTGATTTTCAACTGCCGATTTAGTTACACTAATTTGGTTGGTGCTGGTTACAATCGGCTGATTATACCATGTAACACTTTCTTCCGACCAAGCTGAAGTTACACGTCTAATAATGAAATAATTATCGCCGGTGTGCTTTTGATTAACTTTTGTATCTTCGTGAAAATACATTGATAATGTGGCTTTTGTAATAATTGCATTTTCGGGAATAGAACTTAAATCGAATTTTATCATATATCGTGTTACCGAAAATCCTATGTCCTCAGAAAGAGCCAATAGACTTGCATCAGCATCATTTCCAAAATTTTCATTATATTCAATAGACGAAATACTGGCATCAATTCCTTCTTCCGAATTAGGCTGCAAAACTACTTTTTCAGTTAATACGGTTTCCTCGGCTTTTTCACATGCTAAAAAACCAAACATAACTATAGTTATCAATAAAATTCTAATTGTTTTCATCTTTATATAATTTTGAGTGAATTTCTGATGTTGCAAATATAATACATTGATACGCAAAAAGCAAATTTTTGTTTACCTTTTGTTTTTTTTTAACTTTTCACATAAATACGTTGGTATTTTGTGTAAATATCTGTTTTATAGAGATATAAACTTAATTACCTTTTTATTAAAACAGAGAAAAAACTGTATTTTTACAGAAAAAAAAATGCAAAGTACACCTTTTGTTTACCTATTTTATTTCCTTTTTTGGCAATAAAATTCAAAAAATATTCTTTTTTTGCTATTTTAAAATAAAAAGTTTGGCTGTTTTAATTGATTTTAAATATTTTTTTTTTGAAATCTATTTAAGAATAAATAATTTTGCTTTTTGCTTAACGCAAAAAAAAATATTTCCATTTTTTTTATAAAAACAATAAAAAATGAAATCAACAATCACTTATTCAGAAGCTTATAACCTTTGGAATAAATACTTACAAACACCGGCTTTGCGCATACATACGCGCCAGAGCGAAATGGTAATGCGCAAATTAGCAACTCATTTTCAAGCAGATACCCAATTTTGGGGCATCGCCGGACTTTTGCACGATTTAGACCTCGATTTAATAGCTCATGAATTGCACCTTCACGGATATAAAACCGTTGAAATTCTTCGCAACGAAGGCTATGAAATACCACAACTTTTTGATGCCATCATTGCCCACACCGAAGGCTTAACCCAAGCCAAACGCCAAACCGATTTCGATTTTATTTTGGCTGCCGCCGAAAATATTACCGGAATAATAACGGCTTATGTACTTATTTTGCCCGAAAAAAAAGTTGTCGGAGTAAAAAGCTCCTCTATTAAAAAAAGGCTCAAACAATTGCGTTTTGCCGCATCTGTCAATCGAGATTTTATTTACGACATTGAAAACAAAGGAATTACCCTCGATAAATTTCTCGATTTAGCTATTGAAGGCATTTCAGAAATAGCCGATGAAATAGGAATGTAAAAATAATTTTCAAATGTTTTCGTTCTCAAATGGCAAAATTGTAAATCAATGGTTTTTAATATTTTAGAACAAATAAATTTTATAGTTGAAAAGGATAGTTTTTAATTTTAAAATTTAAAATTGAATAAAAATCTTTAAATAAATATCAAATAAAAGCTTTTTTTTTGTCAAAAAATGTTTTTTTTATTTTTTACGAAAAAAAAAAATCAATTTTAATTTTTATAAAAATATTGAAAATAAGATTTTTACATTCGTGTTAAAAAAAAAAATGAAAAAAAAATCATTTTTTTATGAAAAATATTTTGCTGTTCGATAAAAAGTATTTTTCTTTGCACCGCAAAACAAAAAAGTTCTGTCCATATCAAAATGGTCCATTCGTCTAAGGGTTAGGACGCAAGATTTTCATTCTTGTAATAGGGGTTCGATTCCCCTATGGACTACTTACGTAAAATATTTGAAAAAATATTTTTTTTTGAAATAAAATTCGTTTTGTAAGAATAACTTTTTACAAATCAGATATTTGGTCCATTCGTCTAAGGGTTAGGACGCAAGATTTTCATTCTTGTAATAGGGGTTCGATTCCCCTATGGACTACTTTTAAATTTTTAATAAGACATAAAAATAACATGGCAAATCATAAATCGGCAATTAAAAGAATAAGACAAGCAGAAGCAAAAAAAGAACACAATAGATATTTTGCTGTTACAGTAAGAAATGCTGTAAAAAAGTTGCGCAATACAACCAACAAACAAGAGGCTGAAGCCTTGTATCCACAAGTAGTATCGAAACTTGATAAGCTTGCAAAGAAAAATATTATTCATAAAAATAAAGCATCGAACTTAAAATCGAGAATGATTAAATACATTTCGACTTTAACGGCTTAATTTTTATTTTGAAATTTTGTTAGACAAAAAATAAAATTTTTTATACTTTAAAACGTGTAAGATTAGAAAAATCTTGCACGTTTTTTTGTTTGATTTGCTTTTAGTTGGGATAAATATCTATCGTTAAAAAAAAAATCATTTATGAAACCTCCCATTTGTCATATTTGCCATGAACGTTTTTTTAGCA
>DYNA01000173.1 GCA_020721325.1 Paludibacter propionicigenes | reverse complement strand
CGATAAATGACTGTAAGTATTTGCATGCTCACATATAATCATGAAAATTTTATTGATATTGAATTTTTGCCTACCGAAATATCGGGTACAAAACTTTATGAACCCGGAAACAATCCAACAGAAAAAAAGTCGGCAGAACAATTAAAAATTAAATGGGGAAAATATAATTATTGAATATTTTTTTTCAAAAGTATTTAACAATGCAAATGAACCAAAAATTTGAATTTCTTTGATTTTTAATTTGCTAAATTTAAAAAATTTAGCAAATCTTTCCATTTTTTTATCGAATTTGGTTTCCTAAAGCTTTAAATCATATAAGTTAAAAGTTCCGGCTTGTCGTTTAAATAGTCGTAGGCTATTTTTTTTTCTTTCATTCGTTCGATAAGCTGCTCAAAATCAGAGCGTTCATTTACAACTATTCCAATCAATGCCGGACCACGTTCTCTGCTGTTTTTTTTGCTGTACTCAAAAAATACAATATCGTCTGTCGGTCCCAAAATATCGGTAACAAATTCGCGCAAAGCCCCCGCACGCTGGGCAAAGCGGATTAAAAAGTAGTGTTTCAAACCTTCGTAAAGAAGCGAACGCTCTTTGATTTCTTCGGTTCGTGTTATATCGTTGTTGCTGCCGCTTATTATGCAAATCACATTTTTCCCAACTATCTCATCTTTAAAGAAATCGAGTGCCGAAACCGATAAAGCTCCTGCCGGTTCTACTACGATTGCCTCCTCGTTGTAGAGTTGCAAAATGGTGCTGCAAACTTTACCTTCGGGAATGGTTATTACGCGGTCAGTTACTTGTCGGGCTATCTCAAATGTCAGATTTCCAATGCGTTTGACGGCTGCTCCATCTACAAATTTATCAATTTCATCGAGAGTTACAATTTCATTTTTTTCGAGCGAAGTTTTTAAACTCGGTGCGCCTGCCGGTTCTACGCCAATGATTTTGGTGTGCGGACTTAGTTTTTTAAAATAACTGCCAAGCCCCGAAATCAATCCGCCGCCGCCTACCGGAATGAAAATGTAATCTATTTTGTCTTGGGTTTGTTCTAATATTTCTAAGCCTATAGTTGCTTGACCTTCAATTACTTTCGGGTCGTCAAAGGGTGGAATAAATGCCATGTTTCTTTTTTCGCTGTCAGCAATGGCACGTTCGTTGGCTTCATCGAACGTATCGCCCGTTAAAATAATTTCAACGTATTCTTTGCCAAACATTTTTACCTGTTTAATTTTTTGATTCGGCGTTGTAACAGGCATGTAAATTCTACCTTTAATTTTCAAGTTTTTGCACGAATAAGCTACGCCTTGTGCGTGATTGCCCGCACTGGCACAAACGATGCCGTTGGCAACTTCTTCGGCTGATAAACTTCTGATTTTGTTGTAAGCCCCGCGTATTTTGTACGACCTAACTATCTGTAAATCTTCTCTTTTCAACATTACATTGGCTTTGTAACGCTCCGAGAGATTGATGTTTTGAACCAAAGGTGTTTTATCTAAAATTTTTTTTAATCGAATGTTGGCTTTTACCACATCTTCTATTTCAGGGCAATAATTTGGCATGTTTTTGATTTTGTTTTTTGGTTAAAATTTTATATTTTTATGTTTTATTTTATAAAATTTATATTTTTTTTGTTAAAAAAAAGAAATACTTTCCGAAATTAATTTTTCGGAAAGTAAGGAATTATTTTTTAAGGACGCAATTTACGAACTTGCGCTCCGGTAAGCCACAATTCTGAATTTCTAAGTTCAGTCAATTCGGCTTCTAAACTGGCTCTATAATCGGGTTTGCTTCCTTTTTCTATTACTATTTTAGCTTCTTTGCCCGTTTTTACACTTTCGTAAAGCTCATCAAAAACCGGTTCTAAGGCGGCGCGAAATTTATGACGCCAATCCAAAGCTCCTCTTTGTGCTGTAACTGAGGTATTTGCATACATCCAATCCATGCCGTTTTCGGCTATTAAAGGCATCAAACTTTGAGTGAGTTCTTCCACTGTTTCGTTAAAAGCTTCGGAAGGCGAGTGTCCGTTTTTGCGCAAGCAATTGAATTGAGCCTCGAAAGCTCCGGCTATGGCACCCATCAAAATGCCGCGTTCGCCGGTCAAATCCGAATAAACTTCTTTTTTGAAATCGGTTTCAAATAAATAGCCCGAACCTACTGCAATGCCCAGAGCTACAACACGTTCGTAAGCTTTTCCGGTGGCATCTTGAAAAATGGCGTAGCTCGAATTTAAACCTTTGCCTTCTACAAACAATCGGCGAAGCGAAGTGCCTGAGCCTTTGGGTGCTACAAGAATTACATCAACATCGGCGGGTGGCACAATGCCGGTTTGTTCTTTGTAAGTAACTCCGAAACCGTGAGAAAAATAAAGGGCTTTTCCGGCTGTTAAATATTTTTTGAGTGTGGGCCAAACGGCTATTTGTCCGGCATCGGAGAGTAAAAATTGAATGATGGTCGCTTTTTCGGCGGCTTCTTCTATTTCAAAAAGGTCTTTGCCCGGCACCCAGCCATCGGAAATTGCTTTGTCCCAAGTTTTTGAATCTTTGCGTTGACCAATGATTACATTGATGCCGTTGTCTTTTAAATTCAACGACTGTCCGGGTCCTTGAACGCCGTAGCCAATTACTGCAACTACTTCATTTTTAAGTACTTCACGAGCTTTTTCCAATGGAAATTCTTCGCGTGTTACTACATTTTCTAATGTTCCTCCAAAATTAATTTTTGCCATTTTTTTATAATTAAATTTGTTAAATTTTTATATTTTTAAATTGTTTTTTTTGTAAAAAACATTTATCATTAAACATTAATCATTAATTTACAGCCACATAGCTGTCGAAGCACCGTTTCCGTTGCTTAATTTCCATTCTCTGATTTTATCCGATTTGTCGGAAGCTTTATCAATTTCTTTGAGATAAGAAGTTAATTCTTTGCGTTGTTTTGTAAGAGCTACGCGCCCCGAACGCACGAATTGTAAAACGCCGAAAGGTTCTAATTTTTCAAAAAGCTCTTGTGTTTCAGCCTTATAGCCGGTTTTTTCAATCACTATGTAATCCGGCTCAATGGCTAAAATGCGGGCATTGTTGTAGCGGACTAATTTTTCAACTTCGTTTGAATTTGCCAAACCTGCCGATTCAACTTTGTAAAGGGCTATTTCTTGATGAATTACCTCATCTTCAAGATAATACGAAGCCCGAAGTACTTCCACTAACTTTTCTATCTGCGAAACCACTTTTTTTACTTGTTTTTCGGTGGTTACCAAAACAATGGTATAGCGATAAACTCCTTTAATTTCTGATTCTGAAGCGGTTATGCTGTCGATATTCAAATGCCGACGTGTGAAAACAATCGAAACTCGGTTTAAAAGTCCGATATGGTTTTCGGTAAAAATAACGATGGTATATTGATGTTTTTCCATTTTTTTCTAAAAAAAATAAATTTAAAATATTGGTTTTATAGAATTAAATTTTTTGGTAAAAAAAATTATTCCAATACAATTTCGGAAACTGACGAACCCGGAGTTATCATTGGAAATACATTTCCTTCTTTTTCAACCATAACTTCTAAGAAATAAGCATCTTGGCAAGCCAACATTTCGTCAATGGCTTGGCTTAAATCTTCGCGCTGTTCTATTTTTTTACCTTTAATTCCGTATCCTTCACAAATTTTAACAAAATCGGGCGTTATCATGTGCGTAGCTGCATAGCGTTTGTTGTTGAACAAATCTTGCCATTGGCGTACCATACCTAAAAAATTATTGTTTACTACCACAATTTTTACCGGTAATTTTTCTTGCATTATCGTTCCGAGTTCCTGAATGGTCATCTGAAAGCCGCCATCGCCCAAAAAAGCAATCACCGGACGGTCTTTTATCCAAACCGCCGCACCCATAGCAGCCGGAAGTCCAAAGCCCATAGTGCCAAGCCCGCCGGAAGTAATCAGTGAATTGGGATTTTCAAATTTAAAATAACGCGCGCCCATCATTTGATTTTGTCCCACATCGGTTACCAAAATGGCGTGTCCTTTGGTTTTGTCGGAGAGAACTTTAATGACTTCACCTTGTCTAATGCCGCCGATTTCGGGCAAACATTCTTTTTTTATGACTTTTTCATATTCTATTTTATCGCTTTCGCGAAACTCGTTTAACCAATCGGAATGGGCATTTGCTTGAATTTTTGGCAAAAGAGCAGTTAAAGCCATTTTTACGTCTGAGTGAATGGCTACATCAACTTCTATGTTTTTGTTAATTTCCGATTTATCTATCTCAATATGAATGATTTTGGCTTGTTTGGCGTAAGCCGAAATTCGCCCCGTAACGCGGTCGTCAAAGCGCATTCCGATAGCAATAATCAGGTCGGCTTCGTTGGTTTTGATGTTGGGAGCGTAATTTCCGTGCATTCCGAGCATTCCCACAAAAAGTTTGTGGCTTGAAGGGAAAGCCGACAACCCCAAAAGGGTAGAGGCAACCGGCAATTCGGCTCTTTCTACAAAATCCTTGAAAATATTTTCGGCTTTGCCTATCAAAACACCATGTCCCATGAGAACAAGTGGTTTTTTCGATTTATTTATCAAATCGGCAGCTTGGTTGATGTTTTCCATTTTTAAATCGGGATACGGAAAGTAACTCCGTATTCTTGGAGCTTTTTCGTATTGAAATTCCAATTCGCTCAGCAAAGCATCTTTGGTAATGTCGATAACCACCACGCCCGGACGCCCCGAAACCGCTATGTAAAAGGCTTTTGCAATGGTTTCGGGTATTTCCTCAGCCATGGTTACTTGTGCGTTCCACTTGGTTATAGGCATGGTTAAGCCCATGACGTCGGTTTCTTGAAAAGCATCGGTTCCAATCAGTGCCGAAGGAACTTGTGCGGTGATTACTACCATTGGCACCGAATCGATTTGAGCATTCGTTATGCCGGTAATTAAATTGGTGGCACCCGGACCGGAAGTTCCGAAACATACACCTACTTTGCCCGAAACTTGCGAATAGGCTTGAGTTGCGTGGGCTGCACCTTGCTCGTGACGAACTAAAATATGATGTATTTTGTCTTCGTATTCCATTAAATCGTCGTAAATGGGCATGATAGCACCACCCGGATAACCAAAAATGATTTCTATATGTTCAGCTAAAAGCGACTGAACAACTGCCATTGAACCTCTCATTTTTTCTATTGTTAAATGGTTAAATTGTTAAATTGTTTTTCAATTTTTTTTGTACTATTTTAAAAAAATTTACACTTTTTTGTAAAAAATTCTTTTTTATATAAATTTTTTTTATTTCAAAATAAAAAGTCTTAATTCATTGAAAAATAAAATTTTGCGTCTTTGCGTCTTTGCGTGAATTTTTTTTCTTTTTTGTAAAAAATTCTTTTTATATAAAAATTTTACATCAAAATATAAAATTCTAATTCATTGAAAAATAAAACTTTGCGTCTTTGCGTCTTTGCGTGAATTTTTCTTCTTTTTTGTAAAAAATTCTTTTTATATAAAAATTTTACATCAAAATACAAAATTCTAATTCATTGAAAAATAAAACTTTGCGTCTTTGCGTCTTTGCGTGAATTTTTCTTCTTTTTTGTAAAAAATTCTTTTTATATAAAAATTTTACATCAAAATACAAAATTCTAATTCATTGAAAAATAAAACTTTGCGTCTTTGCGTCTTTGCGTGAATTTTTCTTCTTTTTTGTAAAAAATTCTTTTTATATAAAAATTTTACATCAAAATACAAAATTCTAATTCATTGAAAAATAAAACTTTGCGTCTTTGCGTCTTTGCGTGAATTTTTCTTCTTTTTTGTAAAAAATTCTTTTTATATAAAAATTTTACATCAAAATACAAAATTCTAATTCATTGAAAAATAAAACTTTGCGTCTTTGCGTGAAATATTTTTTTTTTTCAGTAAAAACTTATTCTTAATCCTTAAAAAATCAATCGAACAGCACCTTTGTCGGCAGACGCGGCGTGGGCTGCGTAAATTTGTAAAGCCTTTGATACCGAGCGATTTCTGTTTTCGGGTTTGTAAGCTTTTGTGCCTTTTTTCAGTTCGTTTTCTTTTCGTTTTTGCATTTCGTTTTGCGAAATTAAAAGTTCAATTTTCCTTTCGGGAATATCAATTAAAATTTCGTCATTATCTTGAATAAGAGCTATTTCGCCACCCGAAGCCGCTTCGGGTGAAACATGCCCAATGGACAAACCCGATGTGCCGCCCGAAAAACGCCCGTCGGTTATTAATGCACATTCTTTTCCCAAACCAATTGATTTTAAATAAGATGTGGGATAAAGCATTTCTTGCATTCCGGGACCGCCTTTGGGTCCTTCGTAGCGAATGACTACCACGTCGCCCGAAACGATTTTTCCGCTCAAAATGGCATCAACGGAGGCTTCTTGTGAATCGAAAACTTTGGCTTTGCCTTTGAATTTGTAAATTTTTTCGTCCACACCTGCCGTTTTTACTATGCAACCCTTGCCGGCAATGTTTCCAAAAAGAACTGCCAAACCGCCGTCTTTGTAGTAAGCGTGTTCTACATCGCGAATGCAACCATTTGCGCGGTCGGTGTCCATTTTTGCATACATCGAATTTTGCGACGCCAAAACCAAATTTCTTTCTTTCGATTCGGGCGCACTTTGGCTGTTTTCAAGGGCTTCTTTTACAACCGTAGAACGCATAATGTCGTATTTTTCAATTGCTTCGCCTAAGCTGAGTCCATCAACTCTTTTTACGGAAGTATTTAATAAATTATGTTTTTCCAATTCGCCCATGATTGAAAGGATTCCGCCGGCTCTGTTTACATCTTCCATGTGGAAATGCGAACTTGGGGCAACTTTGCAAATATTAGGAATTTTTCGCGAAAGCGAATCGATGTCTTTCATATCAAAATCCACTTCGGCTTCGTGGGCTATTGCCAAAAGGTGCAAAACCGTGTTGGTAGAGCCGCCCATGGCTATATCGAGTGCCATGGCGTTGGCAAAAGTGGCTTTTGTGGCTATCGAACGCGGCAAAACATCGGTGTTTCCGTTGATGTAATATTCATTTGTGATTTCGACAATTCGCTCGGCGGCTTTTTCAAATAAATTCATGCGGTTTTTGTGTGTTGCCACGATGGTTCCGTTTCCGGGAAGTGCCAAACCCAAAGCTTCGTTGAGGCTGTTCATGGAATTGGCTGTAAACATGCCCGAACACGAACCGCACGAGGGGCAGGCTTTTCGCTCTACTTCGAGCAATTTTTCTTGGCTTACGGATTTGTCGGCGCTCATAATCATTACGTCCACAAGGTCGTATTTGTTGTCGCCCACAACGCCCGCTTCCATTGGACCACCTGATACAAAGATGGTTGGAATGTTTAGTCGCATGGCAGCCATGAGCATTCCGGGCGTAATTTTGTCGCAATTGCTAATGCAAATCAGAGCATCGGCTTTGTGTGCATTGACCATGTATTCAACGCTATCGGCTATCAATTCGCGCGAAGGCAGCGAATACAACATGCCGTCGTGTCCCATGGCAATGCCGTCGTCGATGGCAATGGTGTTAAATTCGGCTGCAAAATAGCCTTTGGATTCGATAATGGCTTTTACTTTTTGCCCAATGGCGTGCAAATGCGTATGTCCGGGGACAAATTGTGTGAAGGAATTGGCAATGGCAATAATGGGTTTACCGAAATGTTTTTCGGTCATTCCATTGGCACGCCAAAGACTTCGGGCGCCAGCCATGAGTCTGCCTTGCGTGGTGGTGTTGCTGCGAAGGGGTATTTTTGTTTGCATTTTTTTGTTTTTTTATAAAAAAAATACCGATTTCAAAATAGAAATCGGCATGTTTGATTTTTTATGTTTGTTTAAACGAAATACATACCGATTACCTTTGCATTACGATAATAATGACAACGATGAGAATGAGGATATGTATGGAATTTAACATCATTATTCGTTTTTTGAAATTTGATTTTTTATGATAAAAATTTAAAAAAAACTGTTTTTTAATATCAAATTGTTATTTTTTTCAAAGTTCAAATTAAAGAATGAAATTTGGGATATGCAAATTTTGTTTGTAAAGTTTACGTTAAATAAATTTCCGGTTTTTTTAATTTATTGAAAATAAGACAAATAGTTTTTAATAATTCTAATCATTTTTAGAATTTAAAATAAAAATATTGTTTTTTTAGAAAAATAAATTTTTGAATAGTTCAGAATGAAAATTGGAAAAAAATTATGCAAGTTTTTTCTTAATTTCTTCAATTTCCTCACGAGTTAAGCCCGTTTCTTCCATAATTTCTTGAATAGAATCGCCCAATTTAGCCATTTTGAAAGCCAGTTTTATGCTTTTTTCTTTTTCTTTTGCCAAAGCTTCTTTTTCTTTTGTCAAAGCTTCTTTTTCCCTTTGAAAAGCCCGTTCTTTTTGTTTTTCAGATTCTTCC
>DYNA01000038.1 GCA_020721325.1 Paludibacter propionicigenes | reverse complement strand
TTATTCTATATTTTAGAGTTTTTAAACTGTTGTTGCAAATGTATGAATTTTTTTGACTGTTAGATAAGTTTTTGGAATTGTTTTTTATCGTATTTTGTAAATAGGAACGCGGACGATGCTGAAAAATGCGGATTTTCACGGATTTTTTTTGACCACTAATTCACTAATTTTATACGAATTAATTCGTTTTAAATTCGTGTATTCGTGGTCATATTATTCTTTTTTTATTTTCACGCAAAGTCGCAAAGACGCAAAGACGCAAAGATTTTTTTATCGGTATGGTGTAAATGGAACGCTGATTTTTTGCCGAAAGGCAAAAGAAAATAATAGAAAAGGCTTGCTCCTAAAAATAAATAAATTATAACTTTTTTTTATCTAACTGCAAATTTTCCAATATTTTAGAACTTTAACTACGCTAAAATAAAAATAGTTTACAACATAAAAGAGTCGTCATTATTTTTTTTAAATCCAAAAATCATTTAATTTTGCAGTCGTATTCGGTTCTTAACGGATTAAAAAGGGAATTTGGTGAAAACCCAAAACTATCCCCGTAGCTGTAAGTTCCACGCAAAAGGTTAGTCAAAAGCCACTGTTTTACAAATGGGAAGGCGACCAAACCGGAACAAGTCAGAAGACCTGCCGAATATAGAAATTTTAGTAGCTTTCGGGTGAAAAGCAATTGAATAATCTATACTTTTTTTGTAGGTTTTCTTTTCCTATCCGTGAGTTGCCATTTGTTAATATTTAATTTTTTTATTAAAATGAATGGTAATCAATTCTTTTCAACAAATTCAAAATTTCAAAACGAAATTGTAGTTTTTAAATTAAAAATTCCATTCCATCGAAATTCGATAAAATGGGTTTTAAATTTTTTTTTAAACAAAAAAACCGAATTATTTTTGTTTATTTTATTTTTAAATATTGCTTTGGCAAAAAATATTTTAGCGCAAGCGGTATTTCCTCCCGCAGCCGGACAAATCGGTTCAACGGCTGTTTACAAAGACTCCTCATCTATAAAAAGTTGGGCAACCGGAATTGAAATAAACAGAGGTTGGGTAAACATGAGCGACCAAAATTTCACTTACAACGGCTCCAACAAAACGACTTTTGGCTTTCCGCCATTGGCTTTGGGAAAAGCGACCGGAGATGCCTTCGGAGCAGTAAGTCTGGGCGATGCAGGCTGGGCTACGCTTACGTTCAATCAGCCCATTTTCAATGGCGAAGGTGCTGATTTTGTTGTTTTTGAAAATGGTTTTAGCGATACTTTTCTGGAATTGGCGTTTGTTGAGGTCAGTTCCGATGGAAATCGGTTTGTGCGGTTTCCGGCGGTTTCTTTAACTCCTACCGATGCGCAAATAAACGCTTTTGGTACTTTAGACCCAACTTTGTTAAATAATTTTGCCGGAAAATATCGTCAAGGCTATGGGACTCCTTTTAATCTCGATGATATTCAAGACAGTACAAACATTGACCTAAACAACATTCGGTTTGTGCGCATAGTAGATGTGATAGGAAGCATCAACGATGAATTTTGTACTTTCGATTCGCAAGCAAACAAAGTCAATGACCCTTGGGCAACGCCTTTTGACTCGGGAGGCTTTGATTTAGAAGCTATTGGAGTAATCAACGCAGGTGAAAATTATCAAATTTCTACCATCAACGATTTAAACCTTGAGCCAAACAGTTATTGGTGCGGAACTGCCAACAGCACCGGTTTTAAAAGTAATACGGTATTTTACCAAAACACTTACGATTCCAATTCCAACTCTTGGTCGGGTTTTGCTTATTCTAACATGACCGATAATACAACAGCCGGATATTCCAATCAATTCAGTGCATACACGCGCGGAGGCATGGAGGCAAGCGATGCCGGAGGCACAAATTATGCAGTAGGCTTTGTGCCAAACAATTGGCTATCGGGAACTTACGAAATGATTCCCATTGAACTTTTGCTAAGCGAAGCTTCAATTGTTGGCGGATTTTACGTTACCAATTCTACTTTTGCTTATTTGGCTATGAAAAATGGCGATGCTTACGCCAAAAAATTTGGTGGAACTTCGGGCAACGACCCCGATTATTTTAAACTTTTAATCTGGGGCGAAAAACAAGATGGTGCTTTAACTCAAGTAGTTGAGTTTTATCTTTCCGATTTTCGTTTCAATGACAATTCAAAAGATTACATCATCGACAATTGGCGTTGGGTCGATTTAATGGAATTGGGAGAAGTGAAAAAACTCTTTTTTGAATTGGAATCGACCGATGCGGGTGCTTATGGAATGAATACACCGGCTTATTTTTGTATGGACAATTTAACCATCAACTCCACTTTCCACACAAATATTACTTTAAATCAGGGCTTTACACAAAATGTTTACCCAAATCCATTTTATTCTACTTTGAGTGTTGAAGCGCAAGCGGGAAGTATTATTCAAATGTTTGATGTTTATGGTAGAAAACTTTTTGAAAAACACGCAACTGACAATACAACAAGCTTTTCTACCGAAAATTTAACTTCCGGTTATTATTTTGTGAAAACAATTTATAAAGGAGAAATTAAAAATAGAAAAGTTTTAAAACTCTGACAACCAATTGATTTTTTTTAAACCAGACCGTTTTTTTTAAAACTTGTCTGGTTTTATATTGGACTTTGGACAAAATCATTCCGTAGGAATGAAACAACGATAGAAAACAATGAATAGCAACAATATAGCACACCGAAGGTGTGCAACATTTTCATTGTGTAATTTACATTCTATCAATATTTTGCACCGATAGTGCAAATTTGTCAAAAGTTTAATTTATACTGGTTTATTTTTTTTTAAAAAATTATATAAAAATGAAATCCATCGTTGTTGTATTTTTACTTTGTATTTTTACTTTCAATTTGTTTTCACAAACAATAAAAGATACTGTTGAAATAAAAGAAGTAACAATAACCGGTTCAAAATCAAGGAAAAAGGACAAATCTCTTGTTCCCATGCAAACGCTTTCGCGCATAGAACTCGATAAAATTTCGGGAGTAAGCGCAGCCGATGCGGTAAAAAACTTTTCGGGTATAACGATAAAAGACTATGGAGGCTTGGGCGGTTTAAAAACGGTTATGGTACGAAGTTTAGGTGCAAATCATACCGGAGTATTTATCGATGGAGTTCAATTTAGCGATGCCGCAACGGGACAAATTGACTTGGGACGCATTTCAACCGAAAATGCCGGAGAAGTTTCATTGTTTGTAGGACAACCGAGTTCTCTCTGTCAGCCGGCGCGGTATTATGCTTCGGCAAGTGTGATAAGCATTCAATCGCTGTCTCCTATTTTTGTCCATAAAAATTATTCGTTCAAAGCCAGTTACAAAACCGGTTCGTTTGGTTTGAAAAACACTTACTTTTCGCTTCAAAACAAATACAATCATCAGATATACAGTCACTTTTCATGCACTTACGTAAACGCCAACGGTGAGTATCCTTATCGTTTGCAATACGGAAGCGGTTTAGATACAACCCTTTGGAGAAACAATTCTGATATAGAATCAATTAACATCAATTTTTCTTTAACCAAAGAATTTTCCGATAGTTCAAAAATGTTCATAAAATCTTATTACTATTGGTCAAACAGAGGTTTGCCCGGTGCGGTGGTTTATTACAATCCATTTTCGAGTCAAAGGCTTTGGAATATGGATTTTTTTACAAATTTACAATATAAAACCAAAGAAGCCAAACGATTACAATGGTTAAGCAATTTAAAATATTCCCAAAACAGGCTTCGCTATTTAGACCCTGAATATTTAAACCAAGAAGGTAAATTAGACAACCAATATTTGCAACAGGAGTATTATGTTTCGCAAGCCATGTTGTACAAAATAACTGATTCACTGAACTTTTCCATAGCTTTGGATTTGTTTGCGAACAGCCTTTCAGCCAATTTGTATCAATATGCCCAACCCATTCGTTTGTCTTCATTGTCTTCTTTTTCAATAAATTATGCTTTGCGCAAAATGGAAATCAATGGCAGTGTACTTGCCACTGCGGTTAAAGAAAAAACTTTAACCGGAAAAGCCGCACCTTCGAGAAATGAATTAAGCCCTTCGTTTTCATTAGGTTATAAGTTCTTTAATCAGCCGAGTTTGCTTTTCCGATTTTTATACAAAGATATTTTTAGAATGCCCACTTTTAACGATTTGTATTATACTTTACTGGGCAACAACCATTTAAAACCCGAATTTACAAAGCAATACAATTTAGGTTTCACCGGTTCGGCGCAAGCAAAGTTTTTACATTACATTTCTTTCAAAGCCGATGTTTTCTACAATCGAATATCGGATAAAATAGTTGCCATTCCTACCAAAAATTTATTTGTTTGGTCTATGCACAACATAGGAATGGTTGAAACCAAAGGCTTTGAGGTTCAAACTCATTTCATTACAAAACCTTTTTTACAAAATTGGAAATTGTCGTTGCAAAGTAACTATACTTTTCAAAAAGCCATTGATGTTACCAATTCTTTATCAACTTCTTACAAACAACAAATTCCTTACATGCCTTACGAGACGTTTTCGACAATGTTTTCAATAGATTATAAGAAAATTTCATTAAATTATAATTTTTTATTTAATGGTTTCAGATATATTTTAGGTGAAAATACGTATCAAAATATGATTGAAGCTTGGAAAGTAACCGATTTTTCTATATTATCGCATTTTAAAATAAAAAAAAACGATGTAAAATTTAAAATTGAAATCAGCAATTTGTTCAATAAACAATACGAAGTTATTAAAAGTTTTCCCATGCCCGGAAGAGCTTTTTATTTTACTTTTACGTTAAGTAACGAATGAAAAATAACGTAGGTCAGCGTTGCAGTTTCAATTTTAATTCCTCACATACTACAACTGCGGATAAAAATCGAACCTGCGCCTTGCCGAACTTATTTTTGATTCGTTACTAAGTTCAATTGGTTCAACGATTTAGCGGCACCTGGTTTTAAAAACCTTGAAAGTTTTGCCCGTGCAATGTATAACTATTTAATAATAACCATTTAACAATATAATTATGGAAAAAAAATATTTAATTTTATTGATAAGTATAAATTTGTTTATGGTGTTATCGTGTGTAAAAGAACCGATAGAACCCGAAAAAACGCCCGTAACAATCGATACAAGTTATTCAACCATAGGTTTGTATGTATTAAATGAAGGATTGTTTAACATGAACAACGCTACATTGACCTATTTCAATTATTCATCGAGCCAAGCAACAACCGATTTTTTTGATGTACAAAACGGCAGAAAACTTGGGGATACCGGAAGCGATTTGGCTATTTATGGCAATAAAATGTTTGTCATCGTAAACGTATCGAGCCAGTTGGAAGTAGTAAACCCTTACACCGGCAAGAGCATCAAGCAGATAGCTTTTTTTAACGGCAACAAACCCCGACAGCCTCGTTCCATAGCTTTTCATAACAACAAAGCTTATGTTTGCTCCTTTGATGGCACGGTAGCCGTTGTTGATACGGCAAGTTTGCAGATAGAAAAAATAATTGAAGTTGGACGCAATCCGGACGGAATAGCCGTTGCCAATAATAAGGTATATGTTTCAAATTCAGGAGGTTTGAATTATCCAAATTACGATAACACCGTTTCGGTCATCGACATAGCTTCGATGCAAGAAATCAAGCGAATAACCGTTGAAATGAATCCTTACAAGATAGTTGCCGATGGTTATGGCGATTTGTATGTCGTTTCGCGCGGAAATTACTCAAATGTAAAAATGTGTTTGCAAATCATTGATAGCCAAACTGACCAACTCAAATACACTTTTCCCGATTTGGAAGCATTGAATTTAACCATCAACAACGACACGGCTTATGTTTATTATTATGATTTTATTTCGGGTTCGGGTTCAAAAATTATGACCTTAGATGTTAAAAATGAAACACTTATCCGTTCCAATTTTATTACAGACGGCACTTTCATCGAAACCGCTTATGCCGTAGCAGTTGATAAATCGAGTGGAGATGTTTTTATAACTGATGCCAAAGGTTTTGTAAACACCGGACAAGTTTTTTGTTTTGACAAATACGGCAAAAAGAAATATGCTTTTTCAGCCGGATTGAATCCCTCGTCTATGGCATTTTTATATAAACCAAAATCATAAAAAGAAAAGTTCAAATTATAACCGTTTAAAGTATATTACCCAGCCTTTGACTTTCCACGGTTTAAGTTTATTAAAAACATTTGTAACAAAAAAAAGTTCTTTTGCAAAAAAGTACTTAAAAAAACGGGAAAACGGAAAAATACCTAAAAATTTTAGTAAATACGAAAAAGTTTTTATCTATTCTGTGGAGTAAAAAAGAGCGTTTTATTTTTTTATTCACCTTGAAGTAAAATTCACCAAACTATTAAAAAAAATCACACAATTTAACTATTTTAACATTTATAAAAAGATTTTTTTGTAGAAATATAAAAAAATATTATTTTTGTAACTCTTTATTTTGGAAAAACAAAATTATAAAAAAAATGCAAACAAATTACAAACGAACCCTGATAACATCGGCACTACCTTATGCTAACGGTCCCATACATATTGGTCATTTGGCGGGAGTTTACGTGCCTTCCGATATATTTACACGCTATCTTCGTCTCAAAGGCGAAGAGGTAATTCACGTTTGCGGCTCAGACGAACACGGCGTGCCGATTACCTTAAAAGCTAAAAAAGAAGGAGTTACGCCACAAGAAGTAGTGGACAGATACCACGAACTTAACAAAAAAGCTTTTGCCGATTTTGGCATTGCTTTCGATATTTATTCGCGCACTTCCAACCGAGTGCATTACGAAACGGCGTCCGAGTTTTTCAAAACTTTGTACGATAAAAATATTTTTGAAGAATACACCACCGAACAATTTTTTGACCCGCAAGCCAATCAATTCCTTGCCGACAGATACATTACCGGCACTTGCCCGCATTGCGGCAACGAGCGTGCTTACGGCGACCAATGCGAAGCCTGTGGTACTTCGCTCAATGCCACCGATTTAATCAATCCAAAATCGGCTATCACCGGAAACACCCCGCAATTAAAAGAAACCAAGCATTGGTATTTGCCTTTAAACAAAGACGAAAACTTTTTTAAAGAATGGATTTTAGAAAACCACAAAGAATGGAAAACCAATGTTTACGGGCAGTGCAAATCGTGGCTCGACCTCGGATTGCAACCCAGAGCCGTGAGTCGCGATTTGGATTGGGGCGTTCCCGTTCCGGTGCAAGGTGCTGAAGGCAAGGTACTTTACGTATGGTTTGATGCGCCCATCGGTTACATTTCGGCTACCAAAGAACTCACTCCCGATTGGCAAAAATTTTGGAAAGACAAAGAAACCCGATTGCTTCATTTCATTGGAAAAGACAACATTGTTTTTCACTGCATCATTTTTCCGGCAATGCTCAAAGCCGAAGGCTCTTACATTTTGCCGGAAAATATACCTGCAAATGAATTTTTAAATTTAGAAAACGATAAAATTTCCACTTCACGCAATTGGGCAGTTTGGCTGCACGAATATTTGGAGGATTTCCCCAATAAACAAGATGTTTTGCGTTATGTGCTTACAGCCAACGCACCCGAAACCAAAGACAACGATTTTACGTGGAAAGACTTTCAAACCCGCAACAACAGCGAGTTGGTGGGCGTTTACGGTAATTTTATCAATCGAACCGTTGTGCTTACGCAAAAATATTTTGAAGGAAAAGTTCCCGAATTGGGCGAATTGAATGCACAAGATAATGAGGCACTTGCTGAAATAGCCAAATTAAAAACCGAAATAGAACGAAACATTGAAACTTTTCATTTTCGTGAAGCATTAAAAAGTTTTATGGCATTAGCTCGCGTTGGCAACAAATACCTTGCCGAAACAGAACCTTGGAAACTCATAAAAACAGACGAAAACAAAGTAAAAACCATACTCAATGTTTGTTTGCAAATTTCGGCTAATTTGGCAATACTTTCCGAACCATTTTTGCCTTTTTCAGCAAAAAAATTACAAGAAATGTTGATTTTACAAAATTCCGATTGGAAAAATTCCGGCAAAACCGATATTTTACCTGTCGGACACAAAATTAGCGAACCGCAACTTCTTTTTGCTAAAATAGAAGATTCCGAAGTGGAAGCACAAGTAAACAAGCTTTTGGAAACAAAAAAAATAAACGAATTGCAGACAAATACAGCTCTAAAAGCCAAGGAAAATATTCAATTTGACGATTTTCAAAAATTGGATATTCGTACCGGAAAAATTATTGAAGCTCAAAAATTACCAAAGACAAAAAAACTACTCAAACTGCTCATTGATACAGGTATAGACAAGCGAACCGTTGTTTCCGGAATAGCCGAATATTATAAACCCGAAGATATTATTGGACAAGAAGTAAGTATTTTGGTAAATTTAGCTCCACGAAACATCAAAGGCATCGACTCACAAGGAATGATATTGATGGCACAAAATGCCGATGGCGAATTGGTTTTCGTATCGCCGCAAAAATCGGTTCAAACAGGTTCTGTAATTAGTTAAATCATTCTATATCTGATTATAGCAGAATTATTTCGTTCGCTTTAAATCACTAAAAAAATCAATGTTTTCAGCAAAAAAAAGATTTTTTTTAGTCTGCTTAATTCCGCAAATCTAATTTTAATGAACCTCAAGTCATCGAATCAATTATTTTCAATATACGTAAAAATTAATTATCTATGAATTTGTTTTTCAACAGATTGACACGATGATTTGAGGTTTTTAGAATAAAAATATTTATTCAAAATCTTACAAACGAATAACTATGGAAAAAAAAATTATTGTACTTGGAGTTGGTTTAGTTGGAAGTGCTATTGCAAAAGACTTAAACATTGATTATCACGTTACTGCCGTAGATATTAATAAATTGGCTCTAAAAAATTTAAACCAAAATTTTGGCATTCCCACGATTGAATTTGATTTATCAAAAACCAAAGAAATAGCTAATCTGGTGGCTAATTACGATTTAGTAATTTGCGCCGTACCCGGTTTTATGGGTTTTAAAACCTTGAAAGCCATAATAGAAGCCGGAAAAAATACAGTTGATATTTCATTTTTTTCTGAAAATCCGTTTGAATTAGACAGTTTGGCAAAAAAACACCAAGTTACCGCCGTTGTTGATGCCGGAATAGCACCGGGTTTAGGAAATGTGATACTTGGTTATCACAATAAACAAATGAAAGTGGAATCATTTCGCTGTTTGGTTGGTGGTTTGCCACAAAAAAGAGAATGGCCTTACGAATATAAAGCGGTATTTTCTCCCATAGATGTTATTGAAGAATATGTTCGTCCGGCAAGATATGTGCAAAATGGTCAATTGATTGTTAGAGAAGCTCTTTCCGATGCCGAACTCATTCATTTCGATGAAGTTGGAACTCTTGAGGCGTGGAATTCAGATGGTTTACGCACTTTGGCTGTAACCATGAATATTCCCAATATGATTGAAAAAACCTTGCGCTATCCCGGAACAATCCAATATTTAAAGGTATTACGCGAAACCGGATTTTTTTCTAACCAAGATATTCAAATCAATGGAAATTTGGTAAAACCAATTGATTTGACTGCCAAATTACTTTTTGAAAAATGGAAATTAAAAGACGGGGAAGGCGATTTTACCATTATGCAAATCGATATTATTGGCACTGAAAATGAACAAAAAATTCATTACATTTACAATTTATACGACATTTATGATGCTGAAAGTAAAACAATTTCAATGGCAAGAACCACCGGTTATACCTGCACGGCTATTGCTAATTTGTTGCTTACCAATCAATTTGATAGAAAAGGAATCTGTGCGCCCGAATACATAGGCGAACAGGCTGATAATATGAACTTTATAATTAATTATTTAAAAAATAGAAATGTAAATTTAAAATTGATTTATAAAGTATAATTGCATAAATTCTTATTATTTTTTAATACATTAACTCTTGAGTAATAAAAAAAGTGCGTATATAGCTTTCGATATTTTTCCTTCTGCCAAAGGAGCAGCAACCCATATTTATCATTTTAGCAAAGCGTTGTTTGAATATTATGGAGGTGGATATTTATTTGTACTCGGAAACGAAGAGTTACCCATTTTTCAGAAAGAGGAAAATATTGAAATTCATAGATTTATAACTGACGAAAAAAATTATTTAAAGCGAGCTACTGCTTTTACTGAGTGGCTTTGGTATAAATTAGAACTCCTTGAAAATATAGAGGTTATCCATTTTCGTGATATTTGGGGTGGACTTGCGGCTTTAAATTTATCAAAAAAAAGAAAATACATTTTTGAAGTAAACGCATTGACTTCTATTGAATTACCCTACAAATATAAAATACTTTCTTCTACACTCGAAAAGATAAAGGAATATGAATTGTTTTGCCTAAACTATTGTGATAAGATAATTGTTCCTTCAAAAGTAATTCAGAGCAAACTTGAAAGTTTAAATATTGAAAATCAAAAGATTACATTTATTAGCAATGGAGCTGAAAAAATAAATGCTTTAAATAAAAAATATGAAAAAGGGCTTTATATAATGTATTTTGGTGCATTGCAGTCATGGCAAGGTATTCTGATTTTATTAAAAGCTTTTGCAAATTTGAACGATTGGGAGCAATTAAAATTAGTTATCGCTTCTTCTAACCACCAGCGCATTTCAAAATCATATAAAAAATTAGCAGAAAAATTGGAAATTGATAACAGAATAATATGGTTGCATCAATTGAATAAAGATGAGTTAAATGATTGGTTACTAAATGCTTATTTAACGGTTGCTCCTTTAACGGAAACCGAACGAAATATAGAACAAGGTTGTAGTCCGCTAAAAATTTTGGAATCAATGGCTGCAAAAACTACGGTTGTAGCTTCTGATTTACAAGTAGTTAGAGATATATTAACAGACAACACAACTGGTAAATTAGTTCGCCCCAACAGACCGGCAGAATTAGCATCTACTATTCGATTTTTATTAGATAATGTTGAATTTAATAAAAATTTAGCAGAAAATGCCTACAACGAATTTGTGGAAAAATATACTTGGGAAAAAAAAATCGAAGAATTAATCAAAGTTTATAAAAATATTTTGTAACTTTGGTTTTTATAAAAAAATATTAAAATAAAAATAAAACTACAATGGCAAAATGTCAAGTAAAAAAAGGAATGTTTGTTCTGAACGAATGCGACCATCAAGCAGTGGGGCAATGTTCGGAATGTGGAAAACATGTTTGCAAGCAACATGCAGAAATGGAGGAAAGTAACTATATTTGCGTGGAATGTTTTGCAAAAAGAGAATTTGAACAAGACCCAAAGAAAGTAAAAAACAAAAATCACAATTTGGAGTTAGACAGAGATAATTTCAATCTAAATTCTTTATTTTATTACAGTTGGCACTTGCGAATGAGAGACGATTTTTATACAAAACATCATCATGCTCCGTTTAACGAAAAAGATTATTCCGGTTTTGAAGAAATCAATGAAACTGAATTTGACGAAACAAATGATACAGGAGGCTTTTTCGATAGTTAAATTTCTGATAATGCAAATCAATTGTAAATATTTTTTTTTAAAATAATAAAATTATATAATTAAATAGTAATATTATAAAAAAATATTTTATTGTTTCTACATTTCTAAAAGATAAATTTTATCAAATATTACAAAAATAAAATTGGTTTGCTATATTTTACTATATTAAATAAATATTTTTTCCATTATTATTGATAATTTTTTATACTATATAAAATGAGTTACAAAGACGTGAAAAAAATTCTTTCAAAATTGACTTTTGAACAACAAAATTTTTTAAACAATCAAAAATACGAAGCTCGATTAAGCATCAAAGATTGGATAATTTTTCTGCAAGACCTTGCTATTCTGGATACTTTTGGCGACAAAGTTCGACAACGGTATAAAGTCTATTGGATTGTATCCATTGTATTTTTTATTATTACTCTTATTTTTATACCCGTAATAACCGCATTTGTAGTTTTACCGGTTTTGTTTTTAATTTCGTTTAGTTATTTTATAAGAATTTTTCTGATTTTAAAAAAGAAAAATTTAAGCAATCATCTTCGTTTACAAGTATTTCCATTTTTAGCTGCCATTAAAGATGACTTGAATGAAAAAGAAAAAGTAAACATGCATTTGAATTTTTCAAACCCTACCGACAAAAGCAATTTAACTCGTACCATTCCAAATTCAAGTAAACGCTATCCTAAAACAACTACTTATTTTTATACCTTACCTTATTTCAACGCCAGTTTTACAATGCAAGACGGAACGGAAGTAAACATTGAAAATGAAGATATTATAAGAAAAAGAAGTATTACAAAAAGAAGTGCAAGTGGGAAAATTAAAAGCAAAGAAAAATATAAAATCAAGCATAAATTTGATTTAAAAATTGCTTTTCCAAAAACACGCTATCAATATTTAGGAACGCACCCCGAATTATATACAGAATTACCCGATTTTCACCAATTTAGCCTTAAAACAAAGCAAATCTCGCTTCAATTAGAAGTTATTTTACCTGCCGAAAGTGTTTTGGCTCTTTTTGCTGCCGCCTATAAAAATGTTAAACCTTTATAAATTTATAATTGAATATAATTTTAACAAAACAATTATAAATTTTTAAAATGAAAATACTTTGGCTTACAGAAAATTACTATCCAAATAGAGGTGGAATGGCACAATCGTGTGATAGAATAATATATCATTTAAAGCAAAAAGGACTTATAATTGATATTGTTCATTTTACTAACCGTGTGAAAAATATAAAATTAGAAAAGCAAATTAATGGAAATTACATTGCTTGTCCTATCGAAGAAGATATATCGCACTGGTTAAATATTTTAAGTAATTTTTTAATAACAAAAATGACAAATAAATATCAATTTATTGTTGCTTTTGGCGGTTATTTACCTATTTTTTCTGCGCCTGTTTTATCTAAATGGCTCAATTTAAGATTAATAACAATGATTCGTGGAAATGATTTCGACAGTGCATTATTCACACCTAAAAGGCAAGAAATTCTTTTTCGAGTTTTAGAAAATTCGGAAAGAATAACTGTAGTTGATTCTGAAAAGAAATGGAAAATTGAAAAACTTTTTCCGAATAAAACTGTTGATTTTATTTCTAATGGAATCGAGATTAATAATTGGAAACTGACTGCAAGCCATATACTTAATTCAAGAAAATGGAAAAGTCTAAATGTTGAAAATACCCGAAAAGTTATTGGATTATTTGGTTATTTGAAACGGAAAAAGGGGATTGATTTTTTTCTCGAAGCGCTTATTAAATCAAAAAAAGTGCAACATGTTCATTTACTTTTCATTGGCGAGTTAGCAGACGGATTGATAGAATTTTTAAATAATGAAAAGATTCATTACACTACTTTGGGTTTTATGGACAAATTTGAGCTTTTATCCTATTATCCGGCTTGCGACGGCATAGCTATTCCGTCTTTTTACGATGGAATGCCCAATGTTTTATTAGAAGCTGCCCTATTAGGTATCCCCATTATTGCTTCTGATATTAACGGAATAAGCGATGTTTTAAAGCCCAATTTTAGTAAATTTTTGTTTGAAGTCGGAAATTTAGAATCTTGCATTGTTGCTTTAGACAATTGGCTAACTACTTCGATAGAAAATATTGATGACATTTCGCAAAAATTAAAAAAACATATTCAAGATAATTACAATGAACAAATTGAAAATCAGAAATATATAAACCTTTTTAATTCCATGAAATTATAAAGAAAACAATATTATTAAGAATAATTTGGAAATATATATTCTTTTTTTGTAAATTTGGAAAATATAAAAACAATAAATTTGTATTTTATTTATGCAAAATTTGTTTTAAAAAAATAGTAGTATAACTCTTAGATTATAAAATAATATGAAAATTACTTACAATTCGCCGGTAGTATTAACTTTTGCCATTGCATCAGTAGCTTTCTATTTTTTAAACAGTATGTTAGCCAATGCTTTAGACCCTATTTTAGTGCTGCAACCCGATTTCGATGCCCAATCGATTAGTAATTATTTAGCCCTTTTTACTTATACTTTGGGGCATGCTGATACTGCACATTTGTTGGGCAATATGTCTTTGTTTTTGATTCTTGGACCCATTATTGAAGAAAAATACGGTAGCAGAACTTTTTTATTAATGATTCTTCTAACTGCTTTTATAACAGCTATTTTTCAAATTTCTATGTTTTCAAATGGCTTAATGGGAGCAAGCGGCATTGTGTTTATGCTCATTATTTTATCCTCTTTTACTCGTTCCGAAAAAGGAGGAATTCCGCTTACCTTTCTGTTAGTCATTGCTTTATACTTAGGCACTGAAATGGTTAATAGTTTTAAAGAAGACCAAGTTTCGCAGTTTGCGCATATTATGGGAGGTTTAATAGGAAGTGTTTTGGGATTTATTGTACGCAATAAAAAAATATACGTTGAAGTTCAGCCAACTACCAACTATTAATTGAAATTTTTAAAAGTTAATAATTAAGTGCTTAGCCAATTTTTTTACATTGTATATATATAAATTGCTGTGATAGAATTATTTAAACATATTTCTACAATTAGCATTCATTGGTTTAGCGTTTGAGTGTTTCCATTTTTTTTACAAAAAAAAGTGAAAAATTTGTATTTATTCAGTCCCCCAGCTAATTAAAATTTAAGTAAAAATGAAATTTAAAAGCATAATAACCTTTTTTTTTATAATGTTAAATTTTTATGCGTTTTCGCAAAAAATTAATCAAAAAAATATTAAAAAATTAATTGAAAATTCGCCCGAACAAGTTCAATCATTTACCGGATTTGCTTTATATGATTTAGCTGAAAATAAAATGATTGCTGAATATAATTCTAATAAGTATTTTATTCCGGCTTCAAATACCAAATTATTTTCTTTTTATGCAGGCTTGGAAATGCTTGGCGACAGTCTTCCGGCATTAAAATACTATATTAAAAACGACACTTTATATTTTACCGGCACAGGTGACCCTACTTTTTTAAATTTCGATATTAAAACATACAATCCGGTTTATGATTTTTTAAAAAATAGAACCGAAAAAATTTGCTATTTAGAGGGTTCATATACCTCAAATGCTTACGGATTGGGCTGGGCATGGGACGATTACAGCGAATATTTTCAAGCCGAAAGAAGTAATTTTCCAATTTACGGCAACATTGTTCGTTTCAATGGTACTCTTGAAGGTGATTTTAGCTTTAAACCCAATTTTTTTGACAAAAACATTATAAAAAATGAAAATATTGAACGAAAGTGGAATAAAATAGATAGAAATCTGAATGAAAATTCATTTACATATTATTCAAAGCCTTACACAAAATTTGAAACCGATATTCCTTTCAAGACTTCTACTGAGTTGCTGATTCAATTGCTTTCTGATACTTTAAATAGAAATGTTTATTATCAAAAAACAACCGTAAAGCATATTGATAATTTAAAATCGGGTGTTTTACTAAAAAGTATTCCGGTTGATTCAATGTACAAACAGATGCTTTTAGTGAGCGATAATTTTATGGCAGAACAAACTCTTTTGATGTGTTCTTTTGTTAAAAAGGAAAAATTAGATGTCAATTTTGCTATCGATTATACGACAAAGAATTATTTAACAACCCTACCCGATGCTTCGCGATGGGTAGATGGCTCTGGATTGTCGAGATATAATTTATTTACACCACGCAATTTTGTATATCTTTTGCAAAAAATTGCTGAAAAAAGAAGCATCGAACAGCTCAAAGATTTAATGCCGGTTGGTGGTATTTCGGGAACAATTAAAAATTCATACAAATCGGAAACTCCTTACATTATTGCCAAAACCGGTACGCTGTCCAACAATCATAATTTAAGTGGTTTTTTAATTACTAAATCCGGTAAAATTTTAATTTTTAGTTTTATGAACAATCATTATCTAAAACCAACTACTGATATAAAAGCCATGATGACACGTATTTTGTGGCATATTCATTTGAATTACAAATAAATATAAGAATAAACAAAAGCACAAATTTCTCAAATTTGTGCTTTTGTAGCATGTGCAAAGTGCAAATATTTTACTCTTTTTCTTTTGTATAAAGCTTATCTTTATTTGACTTTTCTACCTTCATTTCATTTTTCAATTTTTTCGAAATAGCCATGTATGGAGCAATAACTACTTCATCGTCAAGGGATAAACCACTTTTAATTTCAATAAAATTATTATCCTGAATACCCGTTTCTACTTCTTTGGCAAATACTTTCCCGTCTTTATAAATAAAAACAATTTCTACTATTTCTTTCTTATCTTTTTTCGAGGTCGTTTCTTTTTTCTTAAATTCCTTACCCTCTTCCTTAACTTCTTGTATTTCAGCAGAATTATTTAAAATACTATCGCTGCGAGTTGTAATGGCTTGGATAGGAACTGAAACGACATTAACAACTGAAAATGTTTGAATATCAACCGTTGCCGACATGCCGGGACGAAATGGATAAAAATTTGGATTGCTTGCCGGAATTAAATGTTGATACGATTCTTTCAGAATTTCAATTTTTACCTCAAAATTTATTACTTGGTCTGAAGAAACCGTACTTGAAACATTTGCCGAGTTTGCTATTTCGGTTACAACGCCTTTAAATTTTTGGTCAATGTAAGCATCTATTTCTATTAGAGCTGTATCGCCCATTTTTACACGCACTATATCGTTTTCGTTTACTTCTACCAAAACTTCCATTTTGTTCAAATCAGCTATTCTAAGCATTTCTGTTCCAGCCATTTGCATTGTTCCAACTACTCTTTCTCCTTTTTCAACATTTAACATAGAAATAGTTCCGTCCATTGGAGCATAAATATCGGTTTTTGTTAAGTTTTCGTTGGCTTCTTTGAGTGAGGCTTCGGCACTTTTTACGTTGTAGTGCGAAGAGCTAACTGTCTCTTTAGCAGCTTCTACATCGGCTTTAGCTATTTCATAAGCCGCTAAAGAAGCTTCGTAATCTGATTTTGAAATGGCTCCTTTGTTAAACAGTTCTTGGTTGCGTTTGTGGTCGAGTTCCTTTTGTTTGAAGGTAGCTTCTACCTGTGTTAAACGGGCTTTGGCGTTGGCTAAATTCGCTTTTGATGCGTTTACAGATGCTACCATGCGCTCAAGCGATGAAAGATAAGTGTCGGGTTTGATTTTTAACAAAAGTTTTCCGGCTTTTACTTCTTCACCTTCGGCTATGAATAAATCTACAATTTCGCCCGAAACATCTGGACTTATTTTTACTTCTGTTTTGGGCTGAATTGTGCCATTGGCAGTTATGATTTCGGTAATGGTTCGTTTTAATGGCTTTTCGGTGCTTACTTTTTCTATTTCACCTTCGCCAAACCAGCCTTGTTTTTTTCCTATTACGGCAACTATGATTAATACAACCGCAGCCGAAATTAAATAAATAAGCGTTTTTTTCATTTTCCTTATTTTTTTTATGATTTTTTTTATATAAAATTATAAAAAATAAAATAATTTTTCATTTATTTATAATTTTATATATTTTTTTAATAAAAATTATTTTAATTTTTTTAAGAAACAAAATTTTGCTCTTTTTTTCAAATAATGCAATTAATATTTTAATTAACGATTGAGTTGAATGGGTTTGCCCATATAAAAATCAATAACCGTTAAAGTAAAAATCAATTCGTATTTGGCTTGTAATAAGTTCGATTCGGCTTCTACCAAATTATTTTTTGCTACGCTGTAATCCAGTGAATTAACTAAACCCAACTCAAATTTTTGTTCAGTATATTTGAATGATTCCTTCAATGCTTCGAGTGCTTTTTTAGTGCCTACATATTTGGCTTGCGCCGAATAAGCTGAGTTTAAAGCCGATTGAATGTCTTTATACAACGTTTGTTTTTCGGTTTCGAGGCTGTATTGCGACTGTAATATAGATACTTGCGATTTTTTTATACTGTTTGAGGTCGAAAATCGATTAAAAATGGGTATTATCAAACGCACAGAAATTTGAAAACTTTGATTATCAGTAAATTGGTCATTCATGGGATAATTGTACGGAATCATGTTTTCGTCGTATAGTTTGCGTTCGCTCGAATAACCGGTTCCATAATTTGCACCGATAGAAAGCGTTGGGCTGATAGCACCTTTGGCTAACGATAAATTCGTTTGGGCGTTTTGTACTTGATATTCAGCACTTTTAATTTGCGGTAAACGCAAAGCAGAATTGAAAATTTCATCGGCTGAGGGCAGATTTGGGAGGTTTTCAATTTCAGAAAAATTTGGTCGGTCGATAGCAAAATCGGGGCTGTATTTTAAATCGAGCATTTGAATAAGCGACAAACGTGCGGCGCGTAAGCTGTTTTCGTTGGTAATAACTTGCAATTCTTCGTTGGCAAATTGAGCTTGAACATCAAAATAGTTTCCTTGCGGCAATTTTCCGGCTTCTACCAATTTTTGAGTTCTTTCGAGTTGCAATTTGGTTACTTCGAGTTGATTTTGCGAATTTTTGTACAGTTCTTCGGCAAACAAAATTTGCAAATAAGCATTGGCTAACGACAACGAAATATCGTTTTTAATTTTTTCGGTATTTGCAACGGTAGCCAATAAATTCAATTTTCGGCTTTCAATGGTGTTGTAATTTTTCAAACCATCGAAAATTGTAACCGATGAACTCAATCCAAAATTTATAGAATTGGATTTATCCGTTGTAAAAGTATTGGTAAATGGGTCAACGGTTCGTCCAAAACTGTAATTATTATTGGCACTGAAGTTCAAATCGGGCAATAAATTTTGTTTAGAACTTTTGTATTCTATTTGGGCATTGCGCTCTTGAAGCAATTGTTGCTTAACGGTTATGTTGTTTTCTTGGGCATGTTGAATACATTTTTCAAGGCTCCAAACATCTTGAGAATGAGCTGTATAAAACAAAGCTAATAAGAAAACAATTAGCAATAAACTGTTTTTCATATTTATTTTTATTATGTGGTTTTCAGTTAAGATGAACTTTTGGGTGGCAAATTGGTCGTTTAAAATGATATGCCAAAATTAGGAATATTATTTTAATAAAAAAATAGCAATTGAAAAAAATTAGGGTTTTTAACTTAAATTAATATTTTGGTTGGGTATATTAATAGTTTTTGAAATTTTTAAATTAGAATGATAATATTTTTTTGAAAAACGATATAATAAATTTTTATATTAAAAGAAAATGTTTTATTGATTTAATATCATATAAAACATCTGAATTAAGCTATTTTTGGAAAATTTTCATTATTTAATGTTAATATCTTAAAAATCAAATTTGTATAAAAGTATTAAAAAGGAATAAACAAAATACAATCTTTTTTTATTTTTTAAACTCGAAAAAAGCTAACGAAATAAATTATAAACCTTTTTATACTATGTTTTTTTTTGATGTACGTTGATGATGGTATAAATTTATCCAAAAATATTTAATATTTATAAAAAATCCGCTACTGTGTTTGAATTGTGATTTATTTGTAAATGTATCTTCACCGAATTTTTCAAATATTATTTCCCTATCACTTAAATTAGATGCCATTTCTTCAAATCGTTCTATAGATAATTTCATATTCTTATTGAAATTATATATTAAGAAGCCAGTTTCCTTATCTTTAGCCATGGTATAAACATCGATTTGTTCAAACGCATCACACAAATATTTTGCTCCGTCATTTAATTTTGCTTCGGCTTTCCACTTATAATTTGCTAATTCCACCGTCAAATCTACATGCCCACCTTCCATAGTATCATGTGTTGCTATCCAGTTTAATAATCTTAAACCTCTTCTGATTGAGTCTGTTATGTTATCTTCATCTTTTATTGCAGAGGCTCTATCTGCCTCGATTTCTTTTATAATTAATAATAAATCCTTGTATAATGCGGATAAAAAACTGTTCCAATCTTCTATTAATGTTCTATCAATAACAGTGTGGTAATGTGAAGGTACATTATTAATATCGTTTAAATGAATCATGTTTATTATTGAATAGTTTCAAAATTTAATAATATATTTTTACCATAAATATCTAAAGAATATTGATTTTTATTTTGAGGGTGGATAAAATATCCATTATTTCGTGCTTCTCTTACCTCTTTTTTAGTAAGGTATAGTAGCTCTGTTTCTTCATTTTCATAAAAATAAAATTTAGCCTCCAAAGGCGAATTTTTTAACAAACAAAATAATTGCAGACTAATGATTATATCCTCTTTTGTAAATTTATAAGACGAATATTCATTAATATCTTCTACGGCTACTTCTTTAACAAAATTAAATTTATAAATATAATCCAAAATGAAACGCATTATAGATTGATGAATTTCATTGGGAACTTTAGTTATCTCATTTAAAAGTAATTCTTTCGTTTCCATATTTCTTTTAAAAATTTAAAATTTACTTTTGCAAATATTGAAAAATTTTATTTCTTAAAAAATAAAAATCATCGGGAAAAATGCAATTTTTTAATACAGCTTCGTTGATGTCTTTCGTACTGACCTTTCCAGAATTACCCGGTATAAGTAATTCGCTAAAAATATTCTCCTTTATATGCCATTGTAAGGCGATTCTATAAATATCTATTAATCCTGATACAGCAGCCTCGCCTGCCTTATGATATACTTCTTCTCTTATATCAACTTTGGATTTTCTTCTTTTAATTTGTATATTAACCGCAGTTTTTGTTAAGAAGCTAAGTTCTACTAAAACACCTTCGCTTACATCTTTATACAATGGTTTAATTGTGGAAAAAATATTTAAGGTTTTCAATTTAAAAAAATCAGCGGGCAATTTTAATTGGGCAATAAAGGAATTTAAAAAATCAAAGTAAATATCTGAAACTACAGTATCACTCATTGTATTTAAGTAATCTATTCTGATTTCTACATTTCCTGTTTCTTTATTGATATAGACAGAGTGAAATAATTGATTTTTTCTTTTTATTGTCCCATAAATTTCATTATATACTGCAAACGGTAACTTTGCCAAAGTTTAAAACTTTGGCAAAGTTCTAATTACAAAGCATTTACATAAAAACAAAAGCTCAAATTATAACCGTTTAAAGTATATATTTTTAATGTATCAAGATTTTCAATGTATTCCAAAGGAATTGCCTGTTTTTCAGTAAATTCTGAAATTGTTGAATATAAATATACATATTCGTTTTCTGACTCGGTTTTATTTACCAGAAAGTATTGTCCTGCAGATGCCTCATTTCTTTCTTCTAAATTTAAAAGGTAAGGATATTTTTTTTGTATCAATGATGTTTTTTCATCTTCCTTATAGAAAATATCAAGCTTTTCAAGCAAAAAAGCAATTTCAGCTTGATTAAAATTAAAGAATTTCAAATATTTTGAGCCGTATTTAATATTTGAAATATATAATTGATAAAGGTCTTCAAAAATTAAACTTGTATCTTGGCTAAGTTCGTTTAGTTCTTTTAATTTTAGGACATAATCTGTGCCATGTTTGATTTTTAACTTATCGTATTTTTTTGACAATTCATATTTTTCGTTTAAAAATCTGTAGGCATCATGCGTTTGTCTTTGAAAAAAACTTTCAAGCAATGGTTTTATTATACTTCCTTCCATATAAAACTTTTTTAAGGTTTATTTTTCTTAAATTCCAAAAGCATCAAAATAGCAATAAGAATTACAAGTGTTGACTTTATTATAACCATAATAAAGTCAAATATTTTATATTCAAGGTTGATTGGCTAATCTATTGCAAATACAATTCCAATCAATACCATTAAAATGTAAAGATTAAGTTTATTTTTCATTTTTAATAATAAACTAAGCAAACTGTTCTATTTCTAACCATACGAAACCGATTCAATAAAAAAAAATTAAATGTTCGTTTGTAAAAAAAATATATTTTATAAAAATTTAATTTTTACAAAGATAAATTTTAAAAAGAAAAAAAGTGTTAATTTTTTTATTTTTTACATATTTTAATTAAAATTAAAATTTATTTTATTAAAAAATATAGATTATAACTTATGTTAATGTTTTTTAATATTTGTCGCGAATGCCGTAGAGACAACGCATGCGTTGTCTCTACAATTTATACCCATTTTAAAGTATAGAAAGAAAACTCCTTCTTTTTGAAAAAAAGCCCCAAACCCCTAAAGTTTAAAAAAAGCCCCAAACCCCTAAAGGTGCTTATTGTAACGATTAGTAAATCAACGTATTTCAAAAGTTCACTTTAGTGGATTTAGTGGCAAAAGCTAAAAATGTATCGTTTTTTTTCAAACATTATTTATTACAAATTTTAGTTTTACTCATTGATTAACATTTTCAATTTTAGAAAACCGCTGTTTAATTCTTTCAAAATCAGTACTCCGAATGTATAATTCCATTTTACAAACATTATCGAAAGTTTGTTTTTCGGGTTTTAAATCTTCATCTTTAATAATTTTCATAACATCGTTCATAACTAAATAGTTGAACGTTATTTCCAATTTTTGTTTTACCGTTTTAATTATAATTTCTGAAGCTTTAATAGCCTCAGCAGCAGCGGTTTTATTGGCATTGATTAATCCACCCACACCTAAAAGTGTTCCACCGAAATAGCGGACATTAACAATGAGTATATTTGTTAAATCGAAAGAGCGAATTTGTCCTAAAATGGGTGCGCCGGCAGAATTGGCGGGTTCTCCGTCGTCATTGGCTCTAAAATTTTTTTTATCAGCCCCCAAACGCCAAGCGTAGCAATGATGTCGCGCATCAAAAAAACGTTTTCGGAGTTCTTTTAAATGTGCGTCTATTTCGGTTTCGGTTTCTACCGGAAAGGCAAACGAGTAAAATTTGCTTGCTTTGTCTTTAAAAAAACCTTCTGCCGGTGCTTTTATTGTTTTGTATTCATCACTTTTTAAATTATTCATTATAAAGGATTTGTCTGCTCAATTGTTTTTTTTCAAAGTTATGTTTTGGGTGCAAAATTGATTCTTTTTATGAAAATAAAAAAATACAAAGTGAATTGATGAATCTTTTAACTTTATTTTTTGTAAAAAAAATTAGGTAAAAAATAGAAGTTTACTATATTTTAAAAAAAGTTAAAAAAAAAAGCAAAAAAAATTTGTTTAGTTTTTTTTTTATATCTATTTTTGTTTGGAAATAAAAAGCAAATGCAACAATTAGGCAGTTCAATATAAACCCCTGTCTTTTTAAATGCACTGGCTAAATAAACATTAAATTGACTTTAAACTATTTTTTAAAGAAAAAAAATTATGTAGATGCTAATAAATAATTTAATTTCCGGTAGTTCATATTATAAATCTTTGGATATTTACATTTGATTCATACTTATAATATGTATAACAAACATTTCGTTTATTTTTGATTATCAATAAATTATGCTTTAATCGTAAAATATTGATTTTCAATGAAAATTTAGACAATTGTTATACATAATGTTGATAAAAATAAATTTTAAACTTTTAAAAAATTATTATAAAAAAACTAATTTTAACTTCATTTCTAATTTTTTGTGTATTTATAACTTTTTTTGCAAAATAACTATATTATTTTAATCGAATAAATCGTAAATACCATATTTGAAGTTCATTACCTTTATTTTTTTTTAAAAAGAAAATGTTTTGAATAATACTTATGAAAAAATAATACATAATTAGTAATGGTAGCGATAGAGTTTTTTCAATAAAAAAATAAATCCAGATATAAATGTTAGAAATATTTTTAATTATTTCCGTATTTTATGTAAAATTGAATTTTTACTGTAAATGGAGATAAATAAAGTTCCTTAAAAAGGGTGTTTTTTATTTATTTTCTTTTTTTTTGAAAATTATGCGATTTTCTGAAAATTTCATTGAAAACACTGGTATTACTGCAAAAACATTTTTTTATAATAAGTAAAATGCATACTGAAAATTAAAAGAAAACATTTTTTAAACAAAATATTAAAATGAAATTCTATTTCATTAAAAATATTGGATTTTGAAATGGTTTATTATTAAAATTCATCAATTTAAACTTTATTAATTATTAATTTTAAAATTTTTATTTATGAGAAAACATGACATTTTTAGGAAACTAATGTTTCTTTTTGCCGTTTTGCTCTTTACGGGAACTACGTATGGGCAAACTGTACTAATTTCTCCAACTGGAGATGGTGGTTTTGAAACCGGAGTGGATTTTGCTGCAAATGGTTGGACTGTTGTTAACGATGCAACCAATAAATGGTTTGTGGGTACTGTATCTACACCTTTTGCAGGAACTAATTCTGCTTTTATTTCAAATGATAATGGATTAACAAATGCTTTCACAAATTCTTCGTCTCAAGTATCTTATTTTTATAGAGATATTACAGTTCCGGCAGGTGAAACTCAAATTACATTATCTTTTAAATGGAAAAATACAGGTGAATCAGGTTCTTATGACAGAATTTTTGTTTATACTGCTCCAACAACAAGCACACCTGTTGCAAACAATACTACAGTAACAGGTAGCACAGATATTACAGGTACAGCATCCTATTTGGTAATGCAAACAAGTTATCAAACTGCGACATATATCTTACCTGCATCTCTTGCCGGAACAACTTTTAGATTGATTTTTGGATGGAAAAACGATGCTTCAGGAGGAGTTAATCCACCTGCATCAGTTGACAATATTAGTTTAATTTCAAGTTTGCCAACACCTCTAATGTCAGTAAAAGGAAATAGTGTCGTAATTGCTGATGGTGATGCAACACCAAGTATTACTGATAATACAGATTTTGGAAGCGTTGTCGAAGCAGGTACAGTATCAAAATCTATAATCTACACAATAGCCAATACAGGTTTAGCTACACTTAATTTAACAGGAACAGCTCCGGACTATGTAACTATTTCGGGAGATGCTGACTTTACAATTTCTACTCAACCTACTACTCCGGTAGCAGCTTCAACAGGGACGACTACATTTACAGTTGTTTTTGACCCAACAACAACAGGCAGTCGCACTGCAGTTATTTCAATTGCAAACGATGATGTAACAGCAAACCCTTATAATTTTACAATACAAGGAACAGGAGCTGCTGCACTAAATGGAACTTACACAATTGATAACACACAAGCTACCGGAGGTACTAATTTTGCTTCATTTACCGATGCTATTAGTGCTTTGAATATTGGTATTACTGGTCCCGTAACATTTAATGTTGCAGCAGGACAAACTTTTGCCGAAAAACCTGCCGCAATTACCGCTACAGGAACATCTACCAATACCATTACTTTTCAAAAAAATGGTGTAGGAACTAATCCAAAATTAACTCCTACAGGAACAGGTACTACAGATTTTGGTTTCTGTATTCAAGGAGGCGATTATATTACCTTTGACGGAATTGATGTTGATGGCTCTGCTGCAACTACTACTACAAATGCAACTGAATTTGGATATTTAATCAGAAATGCTTCTGCAACTGATGGTGCACAGTATAATGTAATTAAAAATTGTTCAATTACTTTAAATAAAGCATATCTATCTTTTACAACCGGTTCGGGAAGCTGTATTTTATCTTCTGTTTCCAGTTCACAAGGTGGTGTTGTACCAACTAATGCAACTGGTGCAAACAGTTATAATAAATATTATAATTTAACATTGCAAAATGGTCAATTTGGTGTTTATTTAATTGGTAACTCTTCTTTTTACGATTTGAATTGCGAAGTAGGTGTGAGCGGTACTGATTGCCAAACTACTCGCAATACAATTACAAATATGGGAGGAACATCTACATTTACATCAAGTTATGGTATTTATAATTTAGCACAAAATAGTATTAAAATATTTAATAACGATATTAGCAATATTAGAAGTAATCAAGCTGCAAATGCTGGTATCTTATGTGCTACTTATGCAGGTGTATGCGAAATATACAATAATAAAATTAGTGATGTAGCAAATAGCGGTTCAATTTCAACTACTTCAAGGTCAGTTGGTATTGAAGTTCAAAACTCAACAGGAACTCCTACAATAAGAGTTTATAATAATTTCATATCAAATATTTTATCTCCTTTTACAGGAACAGCTACAGCAAGCAGATATGTTTATGGTATCTATGTAAACAATACATCTACTGCTACAATAGCAGAAATTGACAATAATAATGTTAATTTAACTGCAACTGGTTCTCCTACATATTCTTCTACTTGTTTTGAAATTGCTAACGGAAGTACAGCTATACAAAAAGTTCGTGGAAATATTTTTGTAAATGCTTTCCCTGCTCAAGGTACAACAGCTAAACATTTTTGCTGGGTTTCAACAAGTGCAACAGCAATAGGCGGTACTGGTTCTCTTTCCGATTATAATGATTTATTTATTACAAACGATGCCGGAGTTTCCGGATTTATAGCCAGAGGAAGTACAACAAACTATAGTGATTTAGCTGCATGGAAAGCATTAAGCCCTGCGAGAGATGCTAATTCATTAAGTGTTGACCCTACTTTTACAAGTGCAACCGATTTGCATGTATCTAATGATGCTTTAAGTGCAGTTGCCGGATTTACTCCTCAAGCTTGGATAACTACCGATATAGATTGCAACGACAGAAATGTATATACTCCACATGATTTTGGTGCTGATGCTTTTGGTTTTGATGTAACTCCTCCAACAGCTACATTTGTTCCTTTAACAGGTGCTACTGCTGTGGCTGTAGGTGATAATATTGTTGTTACTTTTAGTGAAAACGTTAGAAAAACGAATAATGATGCAATTGATGCAACAGTTGTTTCTTTCAAAAAAGTTGAAGGTAATGTAGATGTACCATTTACAGTTTCATACTCGAATAAAGTACTTACCATCGACCCTGATGCTGTTCTTATAGGTTCAAAAGACTATACAGTAACAATAACCGGAGTTGAAGACATAAGCGATAATGCATTAACAGGTTCAAATTCAACAACATTTACAACCGGTTCAACTGATGTTACTGCACCACTTTTTGTATCGGCAAGTATTTCAAATTCAGCTCCATTAGTTGTAGTAGTAAATTTTGACGAAAATATTCAAGCAACAAGTGCGGCAGGTTTTACTGTTAAAGTAGATGGTTCAGCAGCTACTATTTCTGGTTTTTCTGTTTCAACAAATTCAATATTATTAACGTTGTCGGCAGGAGTTTTATCACATCAAGTAGTTACGGTTGAATATACTCCCGGCAATGTTGCCGATGTTTCAGGAAATCCATTGGCTACCTTCGCAGCTATGACTGTAACAAACAGTGTATTAAGCCCAAACAAAGACATTACAAGCTTCTCTTTTGCAAATCCGGCAGTTACCGGTACTATTAATGGAACAAACATTATAGTACTTGTACCTTCTACTACCGATGTAACAAATCTAACTCCAACAATTGTAGTTTCTAATTATGCTTCGGTTTCCCCAGCTTCTGGAGTAGCAAAAGATTTTACAAACCCTGTAATTTATACTGTAACTGCTGAAGATTTAAGTACAAAAGTTTATACAGTTACTGTAAATAAAGTGTTTAGCGTACCTTTTGAAGAATATTTTGAAGGTGCTACTTTCCCTCCAAGTTCTTGGGCAAACTTATCTACGGGTATTAAATTTTGGGCATCTACAATAGATGTAGCTTATGAAGGAACTAAATCGGCTATGTTTGATTGTTATAATGCGAGTACTGGCATGGTTGCAAAACTCAATACCCCAACAATTACTATACCCAATGATGGTTCAACGATTATGGCAAAATATTATGCTAATTACTACTTTGTAAGTGGCGATTATGGTAATATAGCTGAATTGTATCTCGACATATTAGATGCCAATAATGCTGTTGTAACAGCCGGTACTGTTAATTTAATCGATGGCGAAGAAGGTGGTGGCTGGAAAGAACATATTTTAAATTTAACATCTTATGCTGGTTCTAATATTAAACTTTCTTTCAGAGCAATTTCTGACTGGGGTTCATATAGAATAGCTGTTGATGCAGTATCAATTTATATTCCGGTTGCAAATGATGCTTCTGTAACTTCTGTTGAAAATGACGCTGTTGTAGCTGGTGGTACTATCACTCCTTCGGTAATAATTAAAAATGAAGGAACTGCCAATATTACTAATATGAATGTACGATTGGATATTTCAGGTCCGAACTCTTATAGTTACACAGAAACTGTTACTGTTGCCACTTTAGCAAGTAATAACAGTTTTGAACCCGTTTTTGCTGATATTACATTCTCCCAAACAGGTGAATATACAGCAACGGTAACTACTTTGCTCGCTGGTGATGCAAATTCGACCAACGACACTAAAAGTGCAACTTATACCGTTCTTGCCCCTGAAAATCTTGCTTACGCTTATATGATTTACAACGAAGCCGGTTTACCCGCTTATGCTCCGATAATGTACGATTTAACTATGCCCGAAGTGCTTTTTCCAATAGCCGACCATTCTACAGACCCTTACAATGTTAAAACAGGGGAATTTGTTGAAGGGACTTGGTATGCCATTGACGAAAATACTGCCGGAACAAAACGCTTTATTACAATTGATTTTGAAACCGGAGAAAAAACCGTTCTTAATGCCGCATTCTCTCAATTTCTTTCAGAGATGGCTTACGACTGGACAACCGGTACTTTATATGGAATTTATTTAAACGATGCAACAACATACACTTTGGTTACTATTGATTTAGCTACTCAAATGGTAACCAATGTAGGGACAGGTTTAACGGGTACACCAGTTACTTTAGCTTGCGATTTGGACGGTAATTTATTTACTATTTTTAGTGCTGATGGCAAATTATACAATTTAAGTAAAGTTGATGGTACTGCAACTTCTGTTGGTGCAACCGGTATAACAGATATAAAATTCATACAATCCATGGCTTTCGACCACAGAAACGGTGATGTTTTATATTGGAATCAACAAGGCGATGTGGTTTATGGCGATTTATACACTGTTAATACCCAAACCGGTGCTGCTACTTCTGTTGGAACTCTACAAGGTTTAGCTGAAATTGTAGCTTTTGCAATTCCTTATACTCCTACTTATACCGTAACTTACGATGCTAACAATGCCAATGCAACCGGTACTGCACCTGTTGATGCAAACCAATACGAAGAAGGAGAAACAGTTACCGTATTAGGTCAAGGAACTTTGGCTGTAACCGGATACGCATTTAAAGGTTGGAATACTCAAGCCGATGGATTGGGAACAACCTATCAAGCTACCAATACTTTCGCAATGGGCAGTGTAAATGTTACTTTGTATGCAATCTGGCAACAAGCTCCCGTAGCCGCTACATTAACTTACAAAACCAATGTTATGGCAAATCCAGCTCAAGTAGAAGCCGTAAATAACATTTATGACTTAGGTACATTTGCCGGATGTTCCTCATTACAATACGTGCTTATACAAGTTAATGACGATAATATGGATTTAACTGACTTTTTCCCTGTTTATCACGACGGCGCTATCAAAGGAAATATGGTATGGTATGCTGCTGCTAATGCTTGGACTTTTATGCCTACCGTTCAAGTTTTCGGTTGGAATGAAGGAGCTAATGTTCTTTCAACAACTTTCATTGACCAAAGTAACAATGAATTGGATATTGAAGTACATTTCAATTACAGCAAATGTTCTGAAACGAATATCTTAACATACTCATTGCCAGAACAAACCGCCAACGCTACTATAAACAGCGAAAGTCATACCATCGACATTAAAGTTGCCGAAGGTACTGCTTTGACAAGTTTAGTTGCAACCTTCACTCTTTCACCTGCTGCCGAAGCTACAGTTGGCGGAATTGCTCAAGTTAGCGGAACTACTCCTAACGATTTTACCGGAGCTGTTACTTACTCCATTAAAGCAGAGGACAATACTACTCAAAACTGGACTGTAAACGTACTGGTTGCTGTTGGAATGAATGATTTGTCAAATTCAAACATTAAAGTTTATCCAAACCCAACTTCGGGAATGTTTGTAGTTGAAACTGCCAATGCAAATCAAATTGTAGTATATAACTCAACAGGTTTAATCGTATTTAGTGAAAATATAACGGATTCTAAAGTTCAAATAAATTTAACGAACGAAGCCAATGGTATTTATTTTATTAAATTAATTGAAAATGGAAATGTTACAATTAAAAAATTAATTAAAAATTAGAAATAAAATTTAATTAATACGCTTAAAACCCTTTGAGAATAAAAATCTTAAAGGGTTTTTTTCTTTTTTAGAAAAATGATATCGAATCCAAGTTTATACTAAATGGAATTTGGTTTTAGGAATTAGGTATTGGGTTATACTAAAAAGCATAAGGTTTTGTGGCAAGCAATGAGGTAAAAATATTATTTTTTACTCAATACTTAATTGCTAAAGCCGAAAATAATTGGGTATAACATAGAATTTAGCAGGTGGTTTCGCATTGTGCGAAATAAGTAGCGGTGATTAGCTGGGGTCGCTCAAAGCGACCCCGTTGCTATGCTAATACCAAAAGTTTTTTTCGGATTTTGCAAAAA
>DYNA01000037.1:18025-30548 GCA_020721325.1 Paludibacter propionicigenes | reverse complement strand
TAATGGATTTAATATTTTCATTTTCTATGTAAATAATTTTTTTTTTACAAAAATAAGAGTTTTTTTGCAGAAATGCAAATTTTTGAGTTTGAAAAACACACTCGGCTCTGTGAGTGAAAGAAAATAAACATTTTTTTTAATATTCAACTATGCAAGTAAATAAATCCGGTTTTTTTTAAAAAAAAGTAAAATAATTTTTATAAATCATCTGCCGAAACTTTTTCCGTGCTATACTTCAATATTTGTGTATCTTTCAATTTTAGTTTGTTTTTCATAAAATTTTCAAAAATCAGTTATAAATCTTGCAAATTCAAAAGTAATGGCGTTTTCGAAAATTAAAAATCCGTTTTTAGACAAATTTAAGAAGAATAATGACGAATTTGTATTAAAAACAAAAAAACAAAGCTTTGTTTTTTAATTAGTGCATTTAATTTAAACTGTAAAACACTAAATATCAATTTATAACAAAAAAAATTTACAGAAAAAGTTATGGAGCAAATGCAATGAACAAATTTTTGAATTCAAAAAAAAAATTATTTTAAGCATTCGTTTTTGAAAATGAATTTTTTAAAATATTTTTTTGTATTTTTGCCAAATATTTTATTCAAAGGTATGAAAAATTTAAGAATACTTAGCATTTTAGCATTTTTTTCTGTTTTTATGGCATGCAATTCTTCGTTAGAAAATGCAAAAGATAGCAATGCAAATAATGAAACAGAAAAATTTAAAAATTATTTTGTGTCAGAAAACGAAAATTTTAGAATAAATTTTCCCACAAAACCTATCCGAAATGCAGAAATAATGACAATTGATGGTTTACAAACCGAAATTATAGATTATACACTTTCGCTCGATTCGTATGTTTATACGGTAGCCGTTTCGCCTCAAAATACAACAAACATCACTACCGACGATGATTATACTCAACTGCTAATCAGCTTAAAAGACGGTTTTTGTACCGACATGCAATTGATAGTAGAAGAGGAGAAGGAAATACGGCTAAATGGGAACAAAGGGATTTTTTTTAAAGCAAACTCGGCAAAATATTACAGTGCGGTAGCTAATTACATTGTAAAAGACAAAGTGTATCAAATTGCTATTCTGACATCTACGGGAAAAATTGAACAGAAAAAAATTGACGACTTTATTTTCACTTTCAAACTGCTGAAAGAAAAGTAATTTCGGCGGGATTCGAACCCGCAACCGCCGGAACCGGAATCCGGTGTTCTATCCAATTGAACTACGAAACTATTTCGGCTGCAAATTTAGTAAAAAAACTTATTTTAAAAAGTTTTCTTTTTCAAAAAAAATTGAAAAATAAATTTAGTGAATAGAATAATTCATTAAATTGTACATCAATGCCTTGAAATATAGAAATTTACTAAAGCCAAAATAATTTAAAATCTTTGCAAATCAAATATTTTCAAATTTTTAAATTGTAAAATATACGAATAATTGTTTTTTTAAGTTTCATGTTTAAAAAATTTTGAATAACAAAACTTTTTCAATTATTAAAATACCCGATTTTTTTTTAAGACAACATAAATCAAAACACAATGAAAATGATGAATAAATTATTTCTTATGAGCTTATTTATGCTCCTATTTAGTTCAATTTCAATTGGAAAACCTCCGGTTTTAACCATAAAACAATTAAGTTCGCCTCCTCCGCGCATTATACGCACCTGTTGTTCGTTTGGTGTAGATGTAAAAATTGCCGGTATTCCGGGAAAGACCATTACCGATATTTCAAGTTTGAGTGAGTTGGGAAAACACCAATATTTAGGCGATAAATCAGAATCTAATGGCATCATTTACACCAAGTTAGGAGGTTTTATTGATTTGGGGCATTTACGCGACCAAGCCGACTGGACAGCATTTTTATATTCCATGATTCAAAGCAGGCGAGGCGATGACAAAATAGTTCAAAAAATAGGTTACGAAGGAGGCAAAAAAGTACTGACCATTAAAATCCCAAATGATTTGCAAGACATTGATGCTCTGCTACTTGCTGGAAGAATAGCTTATGACCTTTCTATTTGGCACGAAATAGCTACATGGTTTGGAGCTTCCTATTTACCTTTTATTCCGGAGCGTTATTCGAGTTTTTCTATTGAAGACGGATATTCTAATCTTTTGGGGGTTTTGTTGGGCATGGAAGCCATAAAAAGCGATTTACCTTATGAAGAAGCCATGAGCGAGCTTTTAAACCAAAAATTAAAAGAGTTAAAAGCAGCGGAAACCAAAGAAGAAACTTACCAAGCCATGAGAATGGTTGAAAATATTTGGTGGACAAGCCAAGAGAAATTGCCAAGCGGTAAAGTGTTGAAAGAGCGTAATTTAGAAATCGGCTCAACGCTCAAACCTTGGTTGGTGCCGCAAGCCTCGCGCAATGAAAAACCTCAAGAAATATATTTACAGGCAAAAACTCAAAGCGGAATTCCCCTTTCGCACTTATACGAAATCAGTTTTAAACTGAATCATAAATTTCCACTAAAAGAAATTATTCCTTTAAAAAATGGCAGAATAATAACTCAAAAAGACTTTGATTTATTGATGCTTTACGTAAAAGAAGATTTGCAAACCCGATATGCCGAAAACCCCAAAAAGCGGGAAGCAGAATTGAAGAAAAAGCAGCGCATTGAAACGAAACAAGTTAAAAAACTATAATTTTAAATACCTTAAAATTTTTTCGGTAGCACCTCTATTTTCTGCAACAAATTGTTTGGCTTTTAAAGCGGTTTGTTGCAGAAAATCGGAATTATTTATTAAATTTTCAAAAATGTCTTTAAACTCGAAAACATCGGAAATTGGAAAAGCCGCTTGAATTTGCACCAAGTCAATGGCTTCTTTAAATTGCTTAAAGTTTTTCCCAAAAATGATTGGCATTCCGAAAGTTGCAGCTTCTAAAACATTGTGAATGCCCGCGCCAAAACCCCCGCCAATGTAAGCTATATGCCCGTATTGATACAAAGATGAGAGCATTCCGATGTTGTCGATGATTAAAACATCGTTTTCGGCAACATTTTTTTCGTGAGCGTGCGAATACCGGATTACTTTTCCAGAAATTGACTTCACAATTCGTTCAATGTTTTCGGCATGTACTTCGTGAGGTGCAATAATATACTTCACTTTTTGGGGAATGGCATTGAAATATTCAAAAATAATGTTTTCGTCGGGTTGCCAAGAGCTACCAACAATAAAAACCAAATTATTTTTAGCAAAAGCTTTAGCAATCGGAATTTCTCTGGCATTTTCAGCTATTTCAAAAACTCTATCGAAGCGTGTATCACCCGCCACAGTAACATTTTTTATTCCAATTTGATTGAGAAGTTTTTCAGACAACTGGTCTTGCACAAAAATATGCTTAAAATAATGAAGTAATTTTCGGTAAAATTTACCATAAAATTTAAAAAATAATTGATTATTTCTAAAAATAGCAGAAATTAAAAAAACCGGTACTTCTTTTTCGCGAAGCTGATTTAAAAAATTTTTCCAAAATTCATATTTTATAAAAACAACCATTTGAGGGCGAACTAATTCCACAAAACGTTTTGCATTTTGCGGCGTATCGAGCGGAAGGTAGCAAACAAAGTCGGCTCCGGCGTAATTTTTTCTAATTTCGTAGCCCGAAGGTGAAAAAAAAGTAAGTAAAATTTTATACTCAGGAAATTGTTTTTTAATGGCTTCCATCAAAGGTCTTCCTTGTTCAAACTCGCCCAGCGATGAGGCATGAAACCATATAACTTGGTGATTTTGAATGTTTTTATTTTCCAGATACGAAAAAATAGTATCCTGTCCGTTTAACCAAAATTTAATTTTTTGATTGTATTTTGAAGCTATTTTTGCAAAAAAAAGAGCTGCTTTTAAAATCAAGTGATACATTTTTAAATTTTAAATAATAATTTCAAAAAAAATTTTTACAAAAATAAAATAAAACTTTGTTTTTTTACAAAAAAAGAGGGAAACTTAAAAATGAGAGTTGTTTCAAATTAATATCCATCTTTTATATCAAAGAATGCGAATGATGAACTTTCTTTGCTCTCTTTTTAATATGCTTTGTGCTGTGTGGAGAATCTTATTTTATACAAAAAGTGAAATTAATATTTGTGTTTTTAGATTTTAATTCTTATTTTTGCAAAAAAAAATACAAATATTAAATTTATAGATATGGTAAAAGAATTTAGTTTCGGTAATTTTAGGTCTTTTAAAGAAATTCAATCGTTGAATTTAACTGCATCTAAAATAAATGAATTTTCTGAAAATAATATTATCAATACAATTAATAATCAATCTCTTCTGAAAAGTAAAGCAATTTATGGTGCTAATGCCAGCGGAAAGAGTAATGTAATCAAAGCTTTGGCTTCTTTTATTTATATCATAAACTATTCTGTAAAAGATGAAATGATTTTGTTTAATCTGGTTGAGCCATTTCATTTATCTGATGAAAATGCAAATAAACCTACGTTTTTTCAACTCATTTTTGAGATGGAAAACACTCAATATAGATATGGTTTTGAAGCTACAAATAAGATAATTACGAGCGAATGGCTTTTCGGAACACCCAACGAAAGAGAAGTGCCATTTTTTATCAGGGAAAACGATAAAATAATTGAAATAAGCAAGAAACATTACATTGAAGGACACAAATTGGTTGCACTGGAGGTTTTTAGGAATAATTCGTTGTTTTTATCTACTGTTGCGTTTTTGAAAGGTGAATTGTCTCGACAAATTATGAATGAAATTTCATCAATAACGGTTTTGAGTGGATTGGAAGACAAACAATTATTATACGCAGACGAAGAATTGAAAAATGAGGACAAAAAAGCAAGAATTATTGAATTTTTAAAAATAGCAGATACCGGAATTAATTCTATTGGAACCGTTAAATTAACAGAAAATGATTTTAAAAGGACTGTTCCTGAGAGTTTATTAAATGATTACAAAAAAATGGAAGACAAAGATTTATTGATTTCTTTTCATAACAAGTACAATTCAAAAAAAGAAAAAATTGGTGAATTTCCATTTATTTTTGAAACCAGTCAATCTGCCGGAACAAAGAAAATGTTTGAATTGAGTTCGTTTATAATCGATGCCGTTACTTTGGGTAAAACCTTAATTATTGATGAATTTGATGCCCGATTTCACCCGCTTATTTCAAAAAAAATAGTGGAGTTATTTAATTCTAAGGCAAACGCTAAAGGTCAATTGATTTTTATTACACACGATACTAATTTATTGTCAGCCGATATATTACGGAGAGACCAAATAGATTTTGTGGAAAAAGATAAATTTGGCGAAAGCCATTTGTACTCGCTTGTCCAATTCAAAGGAATACGAAATAGTGCCTCATTTCAAAAGGATTACATACAAGGAAAATATGGTGCTATTCCATTTTTAGGCGATTTTAGTACACTTTTTAAAACTGAAAAAGATGCCTAAGAAATCGACCTATACTAAAAAGACGGATATTCAAAAACCTTGGGCAAGAAAACCCAAAACGTCGGAATATAAAATAGAAACAGAGGATTTGAATAAAACAATTTTAATTGTTTGCGAAGGTGAAAATACAGAGCCTTTGTATTTTAGTGCGTTTAAAGTTTTAACATTAAGAGTAATAGCCATAGGTTTGGGTGAAAGTAAATTGAAATTAGTAGAAAGCACAAAGCTAATTCAAGAAAAGGAGAATTATGACGAAATTTGGTGTGTGTTTGATTTAGACTTCAAAGGTGATGTAGAAAATTGTATCCCCGATTTTAATAATTCCATAAAAAAAGCAAAAGATTTGGGGTATAAAGTAGCGTATTCGAATGATGCGTTTGAATTGTGGTTTTATTTACATTATCAATTTACGGATAGCGAAAATCATAGAACATTTTACTACGAAAAACTCAGTCAGCTTTGGAATATAAATTACGAAAAAGAGGGCAAAAAATGGAAGTTTAGCTCTGAAATATACGAAAAATTGCAAAATGATAGTAGAGCAAGCCAAACGGAGGCAATGAAAAGAGCAAAAAAATTGTATAATGAGAAATTGAATTTACCCTATCATTTGCAAAATCCGGTAACTACTGTTTTTCAATTAGTTGAATTGTTGAATAGTAATAAAAAAAAGTAAAAACACATAAGTTATCTTAATTGTTTATAAAACACTTTCATTCAATCATTTACAATTTGTTTATTAAAAAAATTCATAGATTATAGAAATTTCATAAAATAAAAAAAGCTTGGAGCTTCACAGCTTCAAGCTTTATCAAAAATTCAAAATCTAAACATTAAATTTAAAGAAATCTTATACTATTTGGATAGGGATTTTTTTTTTTGTAAATTTAAACAAATTCGTGTTTTATTTTTTCAATCCAGTTTTTTATTCTACTGTCAGTTTTGTTGTCTTCGTTGTCTTCATCTATGGCTAAGCCAATAAATTCGCCTTCTATAACGGCTTCCGATTCTACAAAATCGTAGTCTGAGGTTTCCACTTGTCCTACAATTTTGCAATCTTTGTCTTTAATAGTTTGGTATATTTCACCCATTCCATTTACAAAAGTATCGGCATAAGAAGAACTATCTCCCAAACCGAAAAGTGCAACTACTTTTCCCGAAAGGTCTGCATTGGCAACTTTCGATAAAAAATCGCCCCAGTCATCTTGCAATTCGCCTGTGTTCCAAGTTGATGTGCCAAAAATGATGTTTTCGTAATTGGCTAATTCTTCAACTTTTGCACGTGCTACATCTTTTAATTCCGATTCGGGTAATTGTGCATGTATTTTTTTTGCAATGCTTTCAGTATTGCCGGTTGTAGAGCCGTAAAATATTCCTATTTTTTTCATAAATCAAAAATCTTTTTTAAAATTATAAATTAGGAAAAGTTACAACTTTCATTCTCTCTCCACTTTTTCGTTTACTAATCAAAGAACGTTGGTTATGAACTTTTCATTTTTTAAATAAAATGTATCTAAATTTGTTTTTCAAAAAATTGAAATATTATTTAGATTAATTTTAAACAAATATAATAGGTGCAAAATTAATAAACAAATAATTTCAGATGTTTTTGTCTTTTATTTTAAAAATATTTTTTCAAAAAAATTAAATAATTGATTATAAATATTTTATAAAAATGATGTTTCTTAAAAAAAGTTAAAAAAAGAAGGCTTTCATGCGAAAGCCTCCGTTAAAAAAAATTAAAATATCTGAAAAAAACTATTTTTCATTTTTATTTTGAAAAGCTTTTAATCCATTTTCGAGAAATTCTACAAATTCATCTACATTGAGATTGTAAGCTCTGGGTTGAACCAAAAGATTTTCTTCGCTATCGAGCAAAACATAGTAAGGCTGTGCATTTACATTGTATTTTGTGATTTGAAGGTCGGCATTTTTATCGCCAATGGTTTTCTTTTGTCTGCCGTCGAAAGTGGATTTAATCCATTCATTTTCAGGTAACTGAGTTTTATCGTCCACATAAACTGCTATCACCAAATAGTCGTTTGCGAGCATGTCGAGTACGCGCGGGTCAGACCAAACGTTGGATTCCATTTCGCGACAGTTTACACAACCGTGTCCGGTAAAATCGATGAAAACAGGCTTATTGAGTTGTTTTGCAACGCGCATTCCTTGCTCATAATCGAAATATCCTTGCAAACCGTGTGGCAAATGAAGGAAATTGGCATATTTTGGCTTTTCGGGAAGTGCATCGTGTTTTAAATTTTGATTTCCATTTTGCATAACGATTTTATTTACATCAAAATCGTGGCTCGACATGGGCGGAAGATAGCCCGAAAGAGCTTTCAAAGGTGCGCCCCACATTCCGGGAATGAGGTAAACGGCAAAACTGAAAACCACAATTGCCAAGCCCAAACGCGGTACGCTGATGTAAGCCGAGTGGCTGTCGTGCGAAAACTTGAGTTTTCCTAACAAATACATTCCCAAAAGTATTGCTAAAACAATCCAAATGGCAAGGTAAATTTCGCGGTCGAGAATGCCCCAATGGTAGGTTTGGTCGGCTACGCTGAGGAATTTTAAACCCAAAGCCAGCTCAATAAATCCTAAAACCACTTTTACGGAATTGAGCCAACCGCCTGATTTTGGGAGATTTGTAAGCCAAGAAGGGAAAAACGCAAAAAGCGTGAAAGGCAATGCAAAAGCCAACGAAAAGCCCAACATGCCCACAATGGGTTCAATTACAGCACCTCCGGCAGATTTTACCAAAATAGCTCCCACCAAAGGTCCGGTGCATGAAAAAGAAACCAAAACCAAGGTAAAAGCCATGAAAAAAGGTGCCATTACGCCGCCTTTGTCGGCTTGCGAGTCGCTTTTGTTGATGAGCCAGTTAGGAAGTGTAATTTCAAACATGCCCAAAAATGAGGCGGCAAAGAACACGAAAATAATGAAAAACAAAACGTTAGGCAACCAATGGGTGCTTAACCAATTGGCAAAACTGACTCCAAAAAGTACAGCAACTAAAGTTCCTATTACGGTGTAAATCAGTATGATAGAAAGTCCATAAAAAAGAGCTTGAAATCTGCCTTTTGCTTTTTGGTCGCCTTCTTTCATAAAAAAACTCACGGTCATTGGAATCATTGGGAAAACGCAAGGCGTAAGAATAGCCAAAAGTCCGGCAATAAAGGAAATCCAAAACAACCAAAGCAAAGAGTCGCCGCTCAAATCGATTTCGCCCGAAGCGTTGCTAATGGGCGTAATGGCAGCGAAAGTATCCGTTTTTTCGGTGGTTTCATCAATCTCTACTATGGCTGTATCCAATTTATTTAATTCGCCCACTAAAGTATCGGCAAGATTTTCAGATTTATTAAAATTTTCGGTAACATTTTGTTTAACGCCTTCTATTTCAAAAGGGAAATATTTTGTAAAATTAACGCATTGTTCGTCGGTGCAGCATTGATATTTCACTTGGGCTTCGATTTTAAATTTTTTTTCCGAAAGGATTTTAATTTTCTGTTTCAAAACCACATCGGTACTCCAAAAAGCAACGTTTACATCAAAAACAACATCGCGCTCTTTGTGAGGTTTTGTAATTTCTTGCACTGCACCAATTTTTTTAAAATCTTTATTTTCGTTCAATGTCCAAACCATTTTCAAAGGTCCGCCGTCATCGAAATTTTGAGCGTACATGTGCCAAGGTTTTTCCAATTTGGCTTTAAAAACCAAAAATACTTCTTGTTCGCTGACTTTTTCAACGGAAGTAGTCCATTTTACAGGGTCGAGAACTTGGGCTTTGGCAAAACCCAGTGAGAGCAGAAATATTCCCAGCAGGAATATAGTTGTGGCTATTTGTTTCATCTTTTGTATCGTAAGTTTCTAATTAATGTTGCTTTTTTTAATTTTGAACAAAAATAATACTTTTCTAAAAGATTTTACAAAGAAAACATTTTAACATATATAGATTTAACATTTTTTAGAAAAAAAAAGAAAAAAATGACAAGTTGTCAGAAAAAAATTTACAGTGATTTTTTTATTTTAGAAAGGGAATGATTCTAATTTTTGAAAAAAAAAAAAATTATAATTTTAAAATTGTTTTTTTTGAAAAAAAATTGAATTTTCTTAACTACTATTAACTTAAATTCAACGCATTAAGTTAAATAAAGCTAAATAGAGTTTCATAAGGAGTTAAATTTTGTTAAAGCTACAATTTTTCCATTTTCAATGTTATAAATTTGTAAAAATTAAGTTAAGCCAAAATCACTATTATTTATTTCACAATTTTTAAGCTTGTTGATTGGTATGGGAAAAAAAACAATTTTAATGCTTTCAATAGCTATGGTTATTGTTTTGATAGGTCTAATTTTTATCCAAACCTACTGGATAAAAAATGCTTTTGAAGTAAAAGAAAAACAATTTAACCAATTAGTAAACAAAGCTTTAGATGAAGTAATAGCAAAACTTGAAGTCAGAGAAGGCGCACGCCGCTTTGATGTGCAAGTGGAAATGCTCAATAGATTGTATGCCCAAAAATACAGCGTGCAAAGCGAAACCACTCACATCAGAAAATCTTCTATATCGGCAAGTTTTAAGTTTTACGTAAACGACAGCTTGGTTTCGAGTGCCGATTCGTTCGATTCGAGCGAGCTTGACGGCGAATATTTGATAACGCTGCAAAAAAGTTATTCCGACCGAATAGCCATGATGGAAAATCTCTTTGGCCCGGAAATGATAGCCAATCGCTCCATCAACGACATGATAGACCAAGAAACCTTAACCAAAATAATAAGCAGAACGCTCAAAAACAAAGGCATAGAAACACCTTTTGAATACGCCGTGAGAGAAAGCAATTTTAGAACCCTGTTTGCCACAAAAAATTACAAAGTTAATTCAAAATATTCGCAGGTAAAACGCACACTTTACCCTAATGAATTGTATTTCAATACTTATTATTTAGCCATTTATTTTCCCAAAAGCAATCTTTTTCATTCAGAAGTGAATTATATGGCTTTCATTTCAGTTTTGCTAATATTAACAGTGGTTTTTATTTTTACTTACACCATTTGGGTCATTTTCAGGCAAAAACAGCTTTCTAAAATAAAAAATGATTTTATAAGCAATATGACTCACGAGTTAAAAACTCCTATTTCAACCATTTCTTTGGCTTCGCAAATGCTCGACGATACAAGCATTCCGATAGAAAAGAAAAATATGGGATACATTTCGCGAGTCATCAGAGAAGAAATAAAACGCTTGAGCGGACAAGTTGAAAAGGTATTGCAAATGTCGATTTTTGACGAAAGTAAAGAAAAATTGAAACACAACAAAATAGACATTCACGAAATATTAGAAAAAGTAAACGATTCGTTTGAATTGCGGATAAAAGAGCAAGAAGGCAGTTTGCAGATTGTAAAAAACGCAAAAATTCACCACATTTTAGCCGACAATGTGCATATAACCAATGTAATTTCGAGTTTAGTAGATAATGCAATCAAATATTCGAAAGAAAAACCAGATATAATAATCGAAGCCCACAACAAACGCAACGGTATCGAAATCCGCATCAAAGACAAAGGAATAGGCATTCCGAAAGAATATCAAAAGAAAATCTTCGACCGCTTTTTTCGCGTGCCAGCGGGCAATGTACACGATGTAAAAGGCTTCGGTTTGGGCTTGAGCTATGTAAAAGGAATTGTAGAAAAACACAAAGGCAGCATAAAAGTAATCAGCGAATTGAATGTAGGCACCGAATTTCGCATACATTTACCCTTTAACGGTTTGATAAATAAATAATTTAACAATTTGATTTTCATGGTTTTAAAAAATATTTTTTTTACAAAAAAAAAAAAATTAAAAATTTAATTAACTTATAGATAGATATTTTTGTGCTTTAGAAAAAAAAGATTACATTTGTGGAGAATAAATTGAACTAAAATTGCTTTAAGTATAAAAGTTTAATTTTAAAAAAGAACGATGCCAAAAAAATTTTTTAAATAAAAAATTTTATAAATATAAAAAAAAAGATTTATAAAAAAAAATAAAAATAACATAAAATAGGCTAAGTACTTATGAAATAAAATTTTTAGTAAAATTTCTAAACACACAACCACTTAAAGAAATTTTAGAAAAAAGTGAAATAGTTTAATATTTACCCTTAAATTTTAGGGCTTATAGAAATATCTTTTTAATTTAAACTAACTTATGGAAGAAGTAAAAGTTTTGTTAGCTGAAGATGATGTAAATCTTGGTACATTGTTAAAAGAATATCTTTTGGCAAAAGGCTATAAAACGGATCTTTATGTTGATGGAGAAATGGCTTACAAGGGCTTTACCAAAAATACTTATGACATCTGTATTTTGGACGTAATGATGCCTAAAAAAGACGGTTTTGCATTGGCTTCTGATATTAGAGTGCTAAACACAAAAGTTCCGATTATTTTCTTAACAGCAAAATCGCAAAAAGAAGACATTCTTGAGGGTTTCAAGATTGGTGCCGATGATTATTTGACTAAACCTTTTAGCATGGAAGAACTCTTGGTAAGAGTAGAGGCTGTTTTGAGAAGAAGCATCAACGACAAAGGTTCTACCAATCAAACCGAATTTATTATTGGCGGTTACAAATTTGACACCAATAAGCAAATACTGGATTACAACGGCGAAACCATCAAACTTACAACCAAAGAATCGGAGTTGCTCAAACTGCTTTGCCACAACCGAAACGAAGTTTTGGAGCGCAACATTGCCCTTAGAAGCATTTGGATAGACGACAATTATTTCAATGCCCGCAGCATGGACGTTTACATTACCAAACTTAGAAAACATCTAAGCCGCGATGCGTCAATTGAAATTATTAACGTTCATGGCAAAGGTTTTAAATTAATCGTACCCGATACTTTTTAGTTTTTACCTTTTTTAACGATTGCAATAGTTTTTAAAAAAAGTTCACAAAATTGGGCTTTTTTTAAATGCTATTGTATTTTTTTTTTTATAAAAAAAGGTGTTAAAAATTCTTTTTCTGAAAAAAAATAAAAAAAATATTTTTTTAAATTTCCGAGATTTTTTTTTATTTTTAAAATTATCAAAAAAAAAAA
>DYNA01000037.1:0-17925 GCA_020721325.1 Paludibacter propionicigenes | reverse complement strand
AAAACTTTGGCAAAGTTACCGTTTACAGTATAAATAAAATTTATTCAATAAAAACTTTTTGTGTGTAAACCTTATCGCTTGTTTTTACTTTTACCAAATAAATTCCTTTTTCAATGGCTTGAGTATCAATTGAAATTTCATTTTCAGTAATGCTGTTTTGCAAAACAATTTGACCGGATAAATTGGTAATCATAAATTGTTGCATGTTTTCGCCATTCAAAACCAATGTATTTTGAAGCGTATAGATTTTAACTCCTTCATTTACAATGCCTTCAAATCCGGTTGCTGGGCTTGTTACATAATTTTGCTCAGCCGTTGTGGTTTTTAAAGCTTTTGCATCAGTGGCTTCGATAATGAAATAAACGATTGTATTTACAGCGTGTGCAGGAATGTTGGTTTCGGTTTGATAGATAGCCAATTTCATTTCGGGCATAACCATTTTAATAGTTCCGCCGGAGTAATCGCCTGTAGTCAAACCCCATTTTAAAAACACACTTTCTAAATTATTTTCGGCATCAGATACAACGGCAGTAACTTTTACGGCATCGGTAGAAGTTGGCACTTCGGGATTTAAGGTAATTGTACCAATAACGGGCGCAGTGTTGGGTTGAGCATTTGTAATTTTAGAAGATAAAAGAATAAAATCATTGCCAATCCAAGTAAAAGAAGCATTGTCGCTTGCATCAATCCAAATTTCTCCGGTTGTGGTAATAAATTTTGGGTCGGTACCACCTTCGGCTTTTTGATATTTTGTAGTTCCGCCTTGAGCAAAACGCGATTGGTAAGTGATTTCAGCCGTATTATCAGTTACTTCAACATGAGCTTTCCACCAACCATTGGGTTGTAAGGTCATTTCGCCTTTTGTCCAATTTACACTTGTAAAAGGTCCCCAAACTTCGGGTGTATGCGGATTGTTGTCCATCCATGTTGGTCCGGCAAAATAAAAATCAATGTATTTAGGAGCAGCAGTAACACTACCCGATAAAGCTAAAACTTTTGCAGCAGCACCAGAAGCTACATCAATATTTTCGTTATAATTACCTTCCGTCAATCCGGCTTTTAAACGTACAAAAAGCGTAATATTCAAAGCGTTTTCAGTAGGAGCAAGGCTAAATGATTTAGTTTCTGCAACAAATGGGTCATTTGCATACGATAATTCATAGTTATTTGGTAAAGAAATTGTTACATTTTCTGATAAATTAGAACCGCTTACTACAAATGATTGAGCTACAGAAGGTCCTTGAGTTTCTTTGTAAGTAAAATCAGAAATAGATTCGGGCGTAACAGTTAATGTAGCCGGAACAGTATATTTAGGAGCTACCGAACTCCAAGTTGTACCAATTCTCAATTCATCAATTTCCAAATCAGCCGTTTCAGTATTACTGTCTTGTCTTAATAAGAAACCATTGATATCATTTAAATCAGTGCCGGTGTGAGTATCTGAAACCGATTCAACAGGTGCTTCAGTTAAACCAACTTCAGGGTTTACCCACAATTTTACCACATCGTTACTTGCGCCATCAGTAAAAGTATATGCAACAACAACAAGATAAGTGGTGTTGTATGTTAAAGGAGTTCCGCTTGTAAAGGATAAAGCTGCTCCTTCAGCAGTTCTTGTTTCAATTCCAATTTGAAATCCGGTTCCGTCTTTTCTTACCCAGCATGTTCCACCATAAGTAGTTGTACCACCAGATTGCATAAAACCTGTAATATAACCACCATCAACGTCAGTTACAGCGTCAGCAGTTTTAACGTTTAACAAATAAGAATAATACACAGTACCAGTTGATTGTGTTTCAAGTTTTTTGTAAGCTTCAATTCCCCCCCCTACAAAGGCAATCTTATTTCCGATAGATGTAGCAAAATTAGTATAAGTTAAACTTCCATCTGCAATTGTAACATCATCTCCGGAATTTAAGGCATTCCAAGCGGTTTGTGTTTGTAAACCTTGACCAACAGTATAAGCAAAACCATCATAATAAGGTAATGCAACTTGAGCGTTAAGCAAATTAATACTTAAAGCAAAAAATACCAATAATAAAATTTTTTTCATGAAATTTTTTTAAAAAAAGTTAGAAAATAAAAAAAGCTAAAATTCAATTTTAATAAGAATTTTAGCTTACAAAACTAATTTTTTTTTTTCTAATCATAAAAAAAAAACATCAAATAATTATCAATTCAATGTAAAGAAAAGATTATTTTTTACTTGCTTTTTTCATAATTCGCTTATCGTGCTTAAATACAAGACGTTCGCCTCCTTCGTAAGTGGGTTTCCAATAGAGATAAGTATCAACATCAACTTTGTATTTTTGCAACAAATCGCGTGGAATTTGCTTGTTTTGAAAGCCATTAATTATCTGATTTATTTCGCCAATTTCCTCAAAACGTTCTTGTTTTAATAACTCTTCCTGATAAATTTGAAATAAATCAAGGGTAAAATCGCGCTGCATGGAATATTTGTAAAGAATAAAAACCAATAGATAAAGTAAGGCAATAACCATTACTACCAACATAAAACCAAGTATTACGCCTATGCCCAGTGCTATTCCTTTGAGTATCATTTCTTTTTAGTATTGCATTAAAAAATCATTTCATTGTGTAAAAATACTTGTAAAAGAATGCAAAAATACAATAATTTTAAAATCTTAATAAAAAAAAGTTCTTTTTGATGTTAAAAAAAATAAAATATTTAGCATTTTAATTGCAAAAAGCACTCAGAAAAAAATAAAAATAAAAAATAAAAAAAACTTTTTTTTTTGTTTTTATATAAAATTTATAATTTTGTAAATATCTTTTTTATCTAAAATGATTTTAGATTTCGTTCCATTTTACGTAAAAACTTTAAAAAAATGCAAAAAAAAAATCAAAAAAAAATAGATAAAACTCTTCAACCGACAAACCCCAAATTTTCTAATACAAAAATTTTAAGTTTTGCATCAATACTGTTGTATTTTGTTTACAACGCTCTCAAACCCGATTTTTCGGAAATCTTATTATTTCTATCCGATGACACGATTTTTAATTTGCTATCGATCGGTTTTACGAGCATAATTGCCTTATCGCTCTATTTTTACAATTCAAAAGCAAGTGGCATAGTTGTAAAAATTGTTTTGGTATTTTTCATTTTTTATTATATTATTTTATCATACATTAACAGCACCGATGGGAAAGATAGTTATAATTTATTGTTTCTTTTTGCCGATTTTTTTATTTTGCCAACTATCACATTTATAGCACTTGGCTTATCCTTTTCGCCTTCAAAACAAAATATTGAACAGAAAAATGAAGAAACGAAAGATAACGATTCATCACTACAAAGCAGAAAAAGAAGAATTTTTCAGACCAGCAATATTCTATATTCAATTGCAATAATAACTTTAATTGGCATTTCTATTTATCTTAATTTCAAAAATATAGACAAATTTGAAATCTTTGAGGACGAATATCAAATGATGTCGGTTGCTACAACATATTACCATACGGGCGAATTTAAACTCTGGAGCTATAAAAACAATAAACCTTCCGACCAATATTATAGAGGTGCTTATGTTCATACGTGGCTTATTGCACAGTCTTTTAAATTTTTTGGTATTTCATTAAAGTCGGCAAGATTGGTATCAGGATTTTTTGGGGTCATTTTTGGAATAATTATGCTTTTTATAGTTTATTTTTTTACACAAAACAAATGGTTGAGTCTGATTATTGATTTTACGATAATATTTTTTCACCGCTACATCTTTTTTGCGCATTATGTGCGAATGTATATTGTTTTCTTACCCATGTTTCTCCTAAATACTTACTTTATTTTTAGAGCTTTAACCGAAAAAATGAACTTTGTACCCAAAAATAAATTCCAAAATTTCATTTATACTAAGTTTAATTTTCAATTCAAATTTTTGCCAATTATTTTGGGTTTAATCTACTTTTCATGGATTTTACATCAAGTAACTTTCATTATTTTACCGGTTACATATTTATTTATCACCTATTTGGCTTTATTTGCAAAACAGACAAAATATTTTTATTTGTGGGTAATAGCCAATATTTTAGGATTTTTATTAATTATTTATTTCAAAGAAAGTTTTTCTACCGGAATATTTACATTTTTTGATAGCCCGCAATATGAAATGAATAAAAATTATTGGAAATATATACTCAATTACCCATTCGCAAAATCCTTTAGTTTGGCAATTTTAATAAGCGGATTCTTACTTATTTTTTATACAAAATCCAATTTAATAAAAAATAAACTTATTTTCTTATATTTATTTATAATTTCAGGTATCATACTTTTCGTGTATATCTTTAATTATAAAGGAGTTGCATTTAGATATTCTTCACATATTGCGCTCATGGCAATAATTACAATTAGTTTGCTGTATTTTAAAATATTAGAGAGAATTTACAATAAAAAAATAGCCTTTTTATTTGCACTCATATTAATTGGAATTTCTCTATCATCTTGGCAAACTAAATACGAACAGCTTTATATCAAAAATAGACTATATGGTTATCCTTCAGTAGTTTACAACTCACTCATCAAACAACTGAATCCCAAAGAAGAAGTCATTTTCGGACAGTATTTTAAGTATTACCATGTTCCAAAATCCATAAGAAATTTTGAATTAATAACAATGAAAGCCAATAAAGAATATACTTTTGAAGAATTTCAAACTGATTTAAAAAAATCAAAAAAAGGGTGGCTGATATGGATGACAAGTAAAAGTTACCATTTAGATAAGAAAATATTAGATTTTATATATCAAAACTTTAGACAATACCACGGTGTAAAAATGGATTCAACACTAATGGAATTATTTTATTATGACCAAAGTATGATTCCGGGAACACCGGAATATTTATCAATCAATCAAGGAGTTTTTGCAACAAATGCTTACATTGATTTGTCAAAATCAAATACGATTTCATTTTGGCTAAGAACAAATGAAAAAAAGCCCGGAAACCCCATTTTTATAGGAAAAAAAGATACACCGATTATTGATTTTAAAGACAATGAAAATGGCGAATTAATACTAACTTGCAACGAAAAAAACTGCATTACAACGGGTAATATAGCCGATGGAACGTGGCATAACGCAGTAATAGTGCATTCCAATACGTTAGATTTAGATATTGTAGAACTCTATGTAAATGGAGAACGAAAAGGAATTGATACACTTGAAAACTTAGGAGATAATCAATTCAAATTACTGATTTCCAATGAATTTGCAGGAGAAATGCAAGATATGCGAATATATAATTTTGACTTGAATGAAAAGCAAATTGATGCAATTTTTAACAATGGTGAAATTACAACAGAAGCACGCTTAGAAGTTGATGGACAAGTATTTGAGCCTTATTCGCATTTTGTTATAAAATAAATATTAAACTAATAGTTTGAAACAAAAAAATATAAATCGTTTAAAATGAATATATTAATGCTTAACTACGAATATCCGCCTTTAGGTGGAGGAGCTGGAAATCAAATGTATTATATTTTAAAGGAATTTTATAATAAAAAAGAAATAAATATTGATTATATTACATCATCTATTACAAAATTTTATATCGAAAATACATCTCCAAATATAAAAATTCATTATTTAAACATCAATAAAAAAGGAAGTTTACATGCCCAAAGTTTCAAAGATTTAATTTTATATTCTATTAAAGCTTATTTTTATTCAAAAAAATTGATAAAAAAGCAAAAATACGACTTTATTCACGCAATTATTGGCATTCCTTGCGGTTATATAGCCTACAAATTGCCCCTACCCTACTTGATTTCTTTGGTTGGCAGCGATGTGCCGTTTCATACGCCAAAATACAGATTTTTAGACCAATATGTTTTTAAAAATTTAAGTAAAAAAATTTGGAAAAAAGCAAAATTTGTTGTTGCAAATTCGCAGGGCTTAAAAGAAGAAGCTCTTCAAACATCAGAAAATCAACCATTTGAAGTAATTTACAATGGAGTGAATTTCAATGAATTTAAACCGAGTTTACAAAAAGTTCAAAATTCAGAAATTCGCTTAGTTTCAGTAGGTCGATTAGCAATTCACAAAGGTTATCATTTTTTATTACATGCAATTGCAGGATTAAATAACGTTCATCTTACGCTAATGGGAGATGGTTCAGAAATAAATCAATTAAAAGAATTGGCAAATAAATTAAAAATAAAAGCAGACTTTTTAGGGCAAGTTTCTCAACAAAAAATTATATCAGTACTACAACAATCTGATGTTTTTATATTACCTTCGCTCACCGAAGGAATGAGTAACGCGCTACTCGAAGCCATAGCTTGCGGCCTACCAGTAATAGTGACCGATGTAGGCGGAAGTGCGGAATTAGTCAAAAATAATGGCTTTATAGTAGAAAAAGGAAACTCTATAGCTATAAGAGAAAAAATAATACAATACACAAAGCAGCCCGAATTATTGGAAAAACATGCTCAAAATTCAATTAAAATAGCAAAAGAAATGGGTTGGGAAAAGGTGGCTAATCAATATAATAATTTATACTTAAAAATGATATAATTTTATGACACCAAAAGTAAGTATTATTATTCCAACTTATAATCAAGAAAAATACATAGAGCAAACAATATTATCTGCTTTAAATCAAATATATAGTAATTTAGAAATTATTATTAGCGACGATAATTCAATAGATAATACTTATAAAAAAATAGAATATCTAATAAATAAATATAACAACATAAAATATTTTAAAAACACACAGAATTTAGGCAGAGTAAAAAATTATCATAAAGCACTTTACGAATACGCAACAGGAGAATTAGCTCTCAATCTCGATGGTGATGATTATTTAACCGATAATGAATATATAAATGAAGCGGTTACGCTTTTTGTCCAAAACCCAGATATTATTTTAGTTTATGCAAAACACGGAGTTTTAATCGATGATAAACAAAAAATAATTCATGACAAAAAAAAGCATAAAAAAAAATTAAAAAATGACGGAAATTCTGTTTTTATGTCATTTCAAAAAGGCAGCCACATTGACCATTTAACCAGCTTATACGATAGAAAATATGCTATGAAAATAGGTTATTACACACAAGATATAATGAGTAGCGATTGGGAATCGGTTTTGAGATTGATAATAAATAAAAAAGTTGGTTTTATTAATAAAGAAGTCGGTATTTGGCGTAAGCATTCAAATAATGCGAGTAAAAGTATTCAAATTGAGAGTATTATGAATAATACTATTTTTATTGAAAACGCATTTCATTCAGCTTTATATAACCAAATTACTTCACATAAAAAACTTTTAAAATGGAGAAAAAAAATGCTTATAAGAATGTTTTATAATTTTATAATCAAAATATTATACATAAAACCTGAAAATTTAAGTATATTGCTAAAAAGTATAAAACTCTTTGATAAAAAAATATATTATAAAATTAGGTTCGATTTAAAATTTCACATTTTACATAAGTTTAGCAAAAACAAAAAAATTATGTACTTGGTATTTAAATACATACTTAAAAAAGAATCATTTATTTCCGATTTAATATAAATTCAATGGATTTGGTAAGCATTTTAATATTAAACTATAATGGTTTGGAATATTTACAACAAACACTCCCAAACATAAGGAAATTAACGTTCCCAAATAAAGAAATCGTTATTTTTGATAATGCCTCCGAAGATAAGAGTTGTGAATATATAATGCAATTCCTTGAAATTAAATTAATTAAGTCGAACAAAAATTTAGGGTATTCAAAAGGAAAAAACGAAGGTATAAAAGAATGCAATGGAAAATATATTTTAATGCTTGATAATGATATATTAATTTTAGACGATAATATTCTTAAAAAACTTATAAATAATTATGAAAAAAACATAGCCTTTTTACAAGTTCCTTTAGTAAATTTAAATGAAACAAAAACAATATTTTACGGCATTTTTTATTCAATCTATGGAGTTAATTTGCATAAAAAACCAATTGAAATTGAAAAAATTATCAATTCTGAAAATGAAATTATTGAAATTGCAGGCGCCACAGGAGGCTGTATGTTTTTTTTGAAAACAATATGGGAAGAAATCGGAGGCTTTGACGAATCACAAAAATTTAATATAGACGATATTGATATTGGTGCGCGTTCGATAATTTTGGGGTATAAAAATTATCTTTATACAAAAAATTACTTTTTGCATATTGGTATTGCCCATAAAAACTCAAAAAAACTATATGCGAAACGTTTTAAACTTATTTTTTCGGGTCATGCACGCTCATTTCTAAAGAATTATAAACTTACAAATGTAATTTTACTATTTCCCATTTTTTTTATTTTTCAATTCTTTAAAGCAATAAAATATTCCATTTACCAGAAAAATATACAAGTATTTTTTTCTTTCATTTATTCATTTATTATTTTTATCTACAATTTACCAGATACTTTAAGAGAAAGAAGAATTATTCAGGGTAAAAGAAAAATAAAAAAAGATATTTTTCTTTCAATAAAACCTATAAAATTTTAGTATATGCTAAAACTTTCAGTTATAATGTCCGTTTATAATGGAGAACAGTTTTTAATAGAATCGGTAGAATCTGTTTTAAATCAAACATTTAGCGATTTTGAATTTTTAATTTTTGATGATGCTTCTACAGACAATTCGTATAAAATACTATATGAATTTGCTAAAAAAGATAATCGAATAATTTTATATAAAAACGAAGAAAATATTGGCTTAACTAAAAGCTTAAACAAAGCTATTCAAATAGCTAAAGCACAATACATTGCAAGAGCAGATGCCGATGACATTAATTTACCATTGCGCTTTGAAAAACAAATCGAATTTTTGGAATCTAATCCTCATATTTTTTTAGCAGGCTCATGGGCTAAATACATTGAAAATACTGGAGAAATAGGCAGTTTAATTAAAAATGAAATCAATGAAAAAAAGATTAAAAAAATATTAACTTTTAGAAATACTATTCTTCACCCTACGATAATGTTTCGAAACAGTGATATTTTTTTATATCGTGAAAAATTTATTTTCTCTCAAGATTATGATTTTTATCTGCAATTACTTTCCTCAAATAAATTAATGGCAAATGTTCCTTTGGCTCTGATATTATACCGCTTTCATTTACAATCAATTTCAGTTTCAAAACGTGTAAAACAAAGACTTTTTGCACAGAAAGCCGCTCAGTTTTTTGCCGAAAAGCAAAAATATGGTTCTGACAGTTATGATTTATTTGACCCAAACGAAATTTTATTTTTAGACGAAGAAAATTCAATTGAAAAAAAAGTCATAGAAGCACAGATTTACAGTTGTTTACAACCATACAATGCCCATAAATTGCGCCTTTTTTCACGCAAATACTTGTTTTATTACGGAATTTTCAATAAATTTTTACTTTATTATATTCTTTCTTTTTTTGATAAAAAAATTTATAATTTGGTAAAAAAAATAATTTAATTTTTATAATAAAATAATCTTTTTTTCAAAACTATTCTAAAATTTTATTCAATTTATCAATAAAATAATCTATCTCTTCTTTTGTATTTTCTTCAGAAAACGATAATAAGATAAAACTTTTATTATCAATAAACATTTTTTTATTTAAAAATGATAATTCATGCACTGCTATTCCCTCAATATCAAACCGTTCAATCCAGTAATCGGAGTAAGGTAAAAGCAGATGAACGAATTGTGGTGAGGTATTTTTCAAATTTTTGAAAAGGACAAGTACAGAAGTTTTTAGGTTTTTTGACTTAGTAAAAAAGTATTGCTGCAATTCCTTGAAATAACTATTTGTATGTAATTTTCTTTTTTCAATTTGAATCAATGAACTTGAAAATAAATCAATTGCGAAAAAATGTTCTAAAGAAAATTTTCGTTTGGTCAAAAAATTTACATGTTCAAATTCCGAATCAGAAATTAAATTGCTTGATAAATAAATAGCATGAATTGGCAATAACGAAGAGAGATTTTGAGATGAAAAAAAAGCTATATCTGGCAGAATTTGAGATAAATCAATGTTTATAAGCGGTAATGATTCTGAGCAATCTAAAGCCCAATAAGAATGATACTTTTTGCAAATTTGTGCTATTTTTTTAGTTGGAACAAAAATACCTGAATAATTATTCAAATGTGATAAATACAAAAAAGAATTATTGTTTTTTACCAATAAATTTTCAAAACTTTTTAAATCTAAAACGCCCAATGATGTAAAATCGACAAAAGAAATTTCAATTTTTTCTCGTTGTGCTTTATTCACAATATAATCTATAATCCATTGTTTTTCAGTTTCTAACAAAATCAAATGCTTTACTTTTAACAAAAAAACTACATTAAATAAAACGTCAATACTTTGAAAAATAGACGTTGAAAAAACAATTTCTCCCGATAAACAATTCAAATAATCAGATATTTTACTGCGTGCATTTTCGATTAGTAACTGAGCTTTACGACTTATAGAATGCGGGGAATAATGCAAAAGATGATGATAATTTTCAAAAGTTAAATCAATATTTCTGGAATTTGGAAAATGCAAATGATCAAAATTTATAAACATAAAGAATTAATTTTACCTAAAGTATTCTTTTAATAAACTGATGAAATGAAATATTATTCAATAATTTAACAAAATTTTAAAAAATAAAAAATGCCTTGTTAATAAAAAACAAGGCAAAAATTTGCTAAAAGTTATTTCAAAACAAAACTTGTCGAACCTAAGCTTTGAGAGTCCATAAAAACATCAACAGAGTATTTTCCAGCCTTCAATTGATACTTATAATCCCAATAAATGCACTCACTAAGGTCTGTATTGTTGTATTCGGCGCGTTTTTTGGACGAATAAACCAGTTCTTTACCGTTAGAATTGAAAACATTCGACTCATATTCATATAAAACTACTCCAGAAGGGTCAGCAATTCGTAAATAAAGTGTTTTAAGTCCGGGTTCAACCACTTTATTAGCATCAATAATGAAACAAACCTTTAATTTTATGAATTTTGCCAATTTGTCGGTCGCATTGTTTTTGTCATTTAAAGGAACGGCACGAATTTCACGCGCACGCAATTCGGCAGCTTTATTAACTTTTCCTTCTAACTCTTGGTTTATAGCCGAAATTTCTTTACTCTCATTTTTAATTTTATTATACTCTGAAGTAACTTTTATATTTTCAGCTATCAATTTCTGGTTCAGTGTGTTAAGTGAGTCCACTTGAACCACATATCCACGCATAATTCCCCTGAGAGTTTCCAATTCCTTTTTATATTTTTGAACTTCTTTGTTGCTATAAGCTTTGGATTTTTCCAACTCTGTTAAAATTTCACGTATTTTTTCTTTTTCAATTTTTAATTGTTCATTAAGCGTATCGTTCGCAGTTTCAAGGGTTTCGTAAGTTTCAAGCAAACTATTGAACTCATTTTTCACCGAATCGCGAGCAATACTGGTAGCAATCAATTCTTGAGTTATCTCATCGCGAGTAGCACTCAAACGAAATCTGTCCCAAATTAAGAAAATAAGGACGAAAGACATAATTAAAATTATGACAATCAGACTTTTATTTGATTTAGTTTTTGAAATATTTTCCATTATTTATCTTTTTTTATAAAAATTTTATTTTTTTCGGCAAAGATAAAGATTAAAATGGAGTTTTATCAATTTTTAAACTATTTTAAGTAATACTTTTTTCCTTTTTATAGTTAAAATATTATAAATCTTTTAATTACAAAAAAAATAATTGAATTATTCAATGTTTTTAAAACGGATTTACTTTTTACAAAAAAACTCTGAACCTAAAAAATTGATATAAAGTTTTAATAAAAATACCATATTCTATTAAATTGAATTAAAATACTTTAAATACTATTATCTAAAATTAACTTCAATATAAATTATGAAATAGAAATAGGCTTAGAGAGTTTAGGTTTTGCGATTTGCTTTTTTGAAATTTTAATTAACAAAATTCCATTTTCATATTTTGCCGTAATTTTTCCGGTATTGATCGGTGTAGGCAAATTATAAGACTGTAAAAACGACTGATAACTAAATTCGCGTTTGGAATAATTATCTCCTTCTGTTGTATCGTTCTCAAATTTTTTTTCAGACGAAATGTTCAAAAGGTTATTTTTTAGTTCAACGTTAAAATCATCATTTTCAATTTCAGTAACCATCCATTTATACCAAAAAACTTTCTAAGTTTTTTTAAATTTACCAATGACAAAATGGAATTTGTTAACAAAAAATTACACGGCATAAGATCGTTCCAATTATTGCTAAAAAATTCATTAAAAAAATTTGACCATGTTGATTATAAATCAAAATTTCTGAGTAATGAAATAATTACCTCCTTTTTAATTTTTTTTTTTAAAGTTTGTTTTCAGGTGGATTTATTTCAAATTCAATACCGTTTTAAAATAAAAAAATAAAAAGTTTATATAATACTCTTTTTCACTAAATTAAAAATAGGATTCAAAAAAAAGTAAAGACAAAATGCGATATTTCAAAAAAAATACAATGACAAAATTTCAGTTAATTAACGTAAAACAAATTTTAAAAAAAAAAGAAAAATGCAACTATCAATAAAAAATAGTTGCATTTTTTTATAAATATAATAGAAAAAAGAATGAAAAAAATCAATCAAATATTACATTTGCTCTTCACTAAACAACGAAGGGTAATCTTTTTCAAACTGTTCTAAAATAGTGGTCATTAAGGTTTCACGGATAAATTTTGAGCGATTTTCAACTTTATATTTTTTACAATACTTATTAAAAGCAGCCATTTCAAGCTTATTCAAAGCAAACTTTAATGGGTATGCTCTTTTCAAATCCTCCGGATTGTCTATTTTTTCCATTCTTTTTTAAAATTTTGAATTATTACATGGGTTGATAATTGAAATGCGCCAATTGAACAAATTGCTGCAAACGCTCATAAATCATTTTTTGGTTTAAATCCAGAAGTTGCTCAACACCAAACTTTTGAACATTAAACGAAGCCATAGCCGAGCCAGCTATAACACCATTTTTCAAATTTTCAAAAGTAATCTGGTTTTCTCTTGCCAAGTAACCGATTAAGCCACCTGCAAATGTATCGCCAGCACCGGTTGGGTCAAAAACTTCTTCCAATGGTAAACCGGGAGCTGAAAATATCTGATTTTCAGAAAATAACAAAGCTCCGTGTTCTCCTTTTTTTATAATTAAATATTTTAATCCGAAACTTAAAATTTTGCGTGCAGCTTTTAATAATGAATATTCTCCCGAAAGTTGTCGAGCTTCTTCATCATTGATTATCAGCATGTCCACCATAGAAATAGTTTTCAATAATTCATCAAGCATAATGTTCATCCAAAAATTCATAGTGTCCATAGCTATAAATTTCGGTCTAACTGTCAAACGTTCAATGACTTGCCGTTGCACAACGGGCGATAAATTACCAAGCATTAAAAACTCAACATTCTGATAAGAATCTGGAATTTCGGGGTCAAATTTTTCAAGCGAATTTAACTCGGTTACTAATGTTTGACGCGTATTCATATCGTTGTGATATTTACCAGACCAAAAAAAAGTTTTCTCGTCTTTTTTTATCTGAATACCTTCAATATCGATGTTGTATTTTTGGAGTAATTCGAGATTTTCATTGCCAAAATCGTTTCCAACTACCGAAATAAGTTTTGGTTGTATCCCAAAATACGAAGCAGCTAAAGAAATATAAGTGCCTGCACCTCCTAATATTCTGTCGGTTTTGCCAAAAGGTGTTTCAATGGCATCAAAAGCAACACTTCCCACTATTAATAAGCTCATTTTCTTTTATTTAAAATGTAAATTAACTTGTTTTTTTGGGACGTTTTTCTTTTAGAAAAAATAAAATTTCTAATCTTTAACAACCCATTTCGGTAGGCAAAAATAATTATTTTTTTGATATTTTCCATTTTTAATAAAAAAAAAGAATATTTTTGTATTTTATAATTTATCATTTGATTTTAATCAAAAAATTTTTTTCCCTTTTTTATAAAAAAAAATTTAATTAAAAAAAATACATTAAAACATAATTCTTTAAAAATAAAGAAAATACATAGATTAATGAAAGCAAACATTCAAGACGAAATAAAAAAACGCGTTCTTGTTCTCGACGGTGCAATGGGAACAATGATTCAAAAATATAATTTTACCGAAGAAGATTTTCGGAGTGAGCGTTTTAAAAATTGGAAAATGCCATTGAAAGGCAACAACGATTTGCTTTGCATTACGCAACCCGAATCCATAAAAAAAATTCATGCCGAATATCTCGAAGCTGGTGCAGATATTATTGAAACAAATACTTTTAATGCCAACCGAATTTCGATGGCTGATTACGGAATGCAACAATGGGTTTATGAAATTAATTTTGAGGCAGCAAAAATTGCACGCCAAATAGCCGACGAATTTACCGAAAAAAATACAAAAAAGCCACGTTTCGTAGCTGGTTCAATCGGTCCTACGAACAAAACCGCTTCCATGTCGCCCGATGTAAATGACCCCGGATTTCGCGAAGTTCATTTTGACGATTTTGTTTTGGCTTACGCCGAACAAGCTGAAGGTCTGATAGATGGCGGCTGCGATGTGCTTATGGTCGAAACGATTTTTGACACGCTCAACGCAAAAGCAGCTCTTTTTGCCATTGAGCAGGTTTTAGCGAAAAAAAATAAAAAATTGCCTATTATGGTTTCGGGTACAATCACCGATGCCAGCGGCAGAACTCTTTCGGGACAAACTTTGCAAGCGTTTATTAACTCTTTGTCTCACATTGACTTATTAAGCATTGGTTTAAACTGTGCTTTAGGTGCAAAAGACATGCGTCCTTTGATAGAAGAGGTTTCGGAAAATACCAACTTTTTTGTTAGTGCGCACCCAAACGCCGGCTTGCCCAATCAATTTGGCGAATACGACGAAACGCCCGAAGAAATGACTTTGGAAATTAAGAAATTCCTTGACAATCAGTCAGTTAATATCATTGGTGGTTGTTGTGGCACTTCTCCCCGACATATTCATTTGTTTGCCAAAGAAGCTGAAAAAGCAAAAGTTAGACAACTAAAAGATTTAAAGCCAATTACAAAGCTCGCCGGATTAGAAGCTTTAAATATCGATTCGTACAGCAATTTTATAAACATTGGCGAACGCACCAATGTGGCAGGTTCGCGAAAATTTGCTCGACTCATACGCGAAAAAAATTACGAAGAGGCACTTTCCATTGCACGCCAACAAGTGGAAAGCGGTGCGCAAGTCTTAGACATAAATTTAGATGATGCCATGCTTGACGCTGAAAAAGAAATGGTTACATTTTTAAATCTTTTGGTGTCTGAACCCGAAATAGCCAAAGTGCCTATAATGATAGACAGCTCAAAATGGAACGTAATCGAAGCGGGATTAAAGTGTTTGCAAGGCAAAGCCATTGTCAATTCCATCAGTTTGAAAGAAGGAGAAACCATTTTTAAAGAACATGCCCGAAAAATTAAAAATTACGGTGCCGCGGCAGTAATTATGGCTTTCGATGAAAAAGGGCAAGCCGACACTTACAACCGCAGAATTGAAATCATTGAGCGTGCCTATAAAATTTTGACCCAAGAAATAAATTTTCCGGCACAAGACATCATTTTTGACCCCAATATTTTGACCATTGCCACAGGCATGGAAGAACACAATCATTTTGCCGTTGATTTTCTCGAAACCATAAAATACATCAAAAAAAATCTGCCTTTAGCCAAAGTAAGCGGCGGAGTGAGCAATTTATCGTTTGCTTTCAGGGGCAACGATGTCCTTCGCGAAGCAATGCACGCTTCGTTTTTATATCACGCCATCAAAGCCGGAATGGATATGGGAATTGTAAATGCCGGAATGTTACCCATTTACGATGAAATACCCAAAGACCTTTTGGAAAAAATTGAAAACGTGATTTTTAACAAAAATAAAAATGCAACCGAAGAATTAATCGCTTTCGCTGAAAAAATAAAATCGTCCGATAAAAAAGAAGAAAAAATTGACCTTTGGCGAACTCTAAATTTACAAGAAAGGCTAACTCATTCATTAGTAAAAGGTATAACCGATTTTATTGAAGAAGACCTTGAAGAAGCGCGCAAAAAATATCCTTCGGCAGTAGAAATTATTGAAGTGCCGCTTATGAATGGAATGAACGTAGTTGGAGACCTTTTTGGCAGCGGAAAAATGTTTTTACCTCAAGTTGTAAAAAGTGCGCGCGTAATGAAAAAAGCTGTGGCAGTGTTACTTCCATACATTGAGCAAGAAAAAGCTTTAAGTAAAACCTCTTCGGCGCAAAAAAAAATACTATTGGCAACCGTAAAAGGCGATGTTCACGATATTGGAAAAAATATTGTCGGCGTAATTTTGCAATGCAATAATTATGAGGTCATTGACTTAGGGGTAATGGTTCCGGCAGAAAAGATTTTACAAACAGCCATTGAACAAAAAGTGGATATTATCGGTTTGAGTGGATTAATTACGCCTTCGCTCGAAGAAATGGTGCATGTAGCGCGCGAAATGCAGCGAAAAGGCATGACAATTCCGTTGGTTATCGGCGGTGCAACCACTTCGTCCATTCACACGGCAGTAAAAATTGCACCGCAATACAGCGGCGTGTGTGTGCATGTTATTGACGCCTCGCGTAGTGTGAACATTATCAGCAATATAATAACAAAAGATAAGAAATTTTTAAACGATATAAACCAAAAATATCAAAATTTAAGAATATCACATGAGAACAAAATTTCGCGTCCGCTACGTCCACTAATCGAAGCTCAAAATAACAGATTTTCAATTGATTGGAAAAATGAAACCATAGAAAAACCGGCATTTTTAGGTATAAAAGTTTTTGAAGATTATCCGATTTCTGAAATAGCCGAATACATTGATTGGACATTCTTTTTTCACGCATGGGGATTAAAGGGAAAATACCCAGAAATTTTATCACATTCTGAAAAAGGGGAAGAAGCCAAAAAACTTTTTGATGAAGCACAAAATTTTTTACAAAAAATAATTCAAAATAAATCGTTAAAAGCCAAAGCCGTTATTGGAATTTTTCCTGCAAATTCCGTTGGCAACGACATCGAAATTTATGAAAATGAAACACGTCAAAAAGTCTTAACACGCTTATATCAACTTCGCCAACAACAAGAAAAAGAAAACGGAGATGAAACCTATTATTGCCTAAGCGATTTTGTTGCTCCAAAGGAAAGCATTAAAAATGATTACATTGGAGCGTTTGCTTTAACAACTGGTTTAGGTATAGAAAGCGAAATAGCCAACTACGAAAAGCAAAACGACGATTACAGCATCATTATGCTAAAAGCCTTAGCCGACAGGCTTGCCGAAGCGTTTGCCGAACTCATGCACAAGCGCGTGCGTACAGAATTTTGGGCTTACGCCAAAAAAGAAAACCTGGATAAAACGGATTTAATCAATGAAAAATATCAAGGTATTCGTCCCGCAATAGGTTATCCAGCTTGCCCAGAACATTCGGAGAAAAGAACGATTTTCAATTTATTGGAAGTTGAAAAAAATACCGGTATTACGCTCACAGAGCATTTTGCCATGTATCCGACTGCAGCAGTTTCAGGTTTGTATTTTGCGAATAAAAATGCCAAATATTTTAGTGTAGGAAAACTTTCCGAAGAACAAATTGATAATTATTCACAGCGCAAAAATGCCGATAAATCTTTTATCGAAAAATTAATTCAACCGTATTTAGGTTACAAATAGATTTTCAAATAAAAAAACGATAAATTCTTGCAACTGAAAATTTTAGATTGATTTTTTATAATCCATTCGTTTTAATTTTCAGTTGCAAAAATTTCACAAAAAATTGGCTTTTCTCAAATATTTTTTGTATTTTTGTAAAAAAAAAAGCCATGTATTTAGCTCCTTTAAATTACGACCGTTTCTTTAAAAAAGTT